>CALFWW010000161.1 GCA_937928575.1 uncultured Saprospiraceae bacterium
TCTGCGTTGAAAAGCCCTGTCTGCTTGGCGCAGTCAGGCAGGCTCACCGTAACTAAGGCTATGTTTACGTTTTTCGCCTTAATCTCAATAAATTTTTCCTCCATATAATTTGCAAGCCCTTTTGTAGTACAAGCCAGCGCCATTTTAGAATACAATCTGTATTATTGTATCAAATATCTTCTCTAGTAATTTGTATTTACATTGTTAGTTTTTTGGTTTGTTGTAACATTTTATGTGGCAAGAATCTTATCAAGATTAGCAATATTTGTTTTTTACCCCATCTATTCTCCCTTTCTACTCAAGATTTTCAAATAAACAAAAGTTAAAATTTAATGTGTAATCAATTGATTATCAATACAGA
Organism: uncultured Saprospiraceae bacterium; assembly: GCA_937928575.1. Lineage (GTDB taxonomy): Bacteria > Bacteroidota > Bacteroidia > Chitinophagales > Saprospiraceae > CALDGQ01. The sequence goes on from CALFWW010000161.1 coordinate 362, forward strand.
ATTATTTGTTGGTATTATAATTGTTCATATGTGACATGAATAGTATGTTGATTAATTGGTATTTATAAATAATTGTTAATCAGCATTTTAAAATATAACCTCAATAAACAATGCCTCTTTTCGATCTCGAATGCAGGCAACAACCGATGATTCCTTATGAAGGAAGCAAAAACAAAGAAACTCGAACAAAACTCTTGTCCTATGTCAAGCTCTACAAGCCGATCTATAGGCAAACAAATCATTTTAAATTTGATTTTAGTTTGCTTATTCTTGTCTGTTACAAATAATTTGGATGCTCAGTGCCCAACCATGCAAGTGACAGAATTAATAGATGTACCAGGATTCGCCCAAACTGACGAATTAGTCATTTGTGGTGGTTCCGATACACTATCATTCTTGGTTTTCATTGAAGAACCAGGTAATGTTTCTGGTACACAAATGACACTCAATTTCCAGCCAGGTATGCAATATGCTGGATTTGAGACCACTCATTATCCGACGGGTACAATTACTAATTTAGACCCAAGTTCCACTAAACCTAAATTCCTGATAGAAGGAATCACGGAAGGGATATTTGTTGGTTATATCGGTGTTGAATCAACATGTGATGCCGACATAGGATTGATTGATTATGAAATTGAAATCGATTTTGATTTTATTTATGAAGATACGCTAGGAAATTTCATGCAATGCCGCCAATCTCTCGTTCCAGTAAGACAATACAATACGGTAATCAAAGAACCGGTATTAAATTTCCGTAACAGTCCAATTACAACCTTGTCTACATTGAGTACTCAATTTTGTACGACGATTCAAGTTTCTCAGGATGGGATTGGTGCATATTTGACCGATTGGGAATTTGAGGTTTGTAATTTAGATTTAACTGGAGATTTATTATTTGATGGACTAACCCTAGATGGCACTCCAATTCCCACTACTTATAGTGCAACAGATTCAACGCTAACTGCGATAGTAGATCCTTCTTATTTGTCGGGCGGTCAATTGGATGAAGATGAAGTAGTGAATTTTGAAATCTGCTTCCATGCAGATGAGTGTCCGCTTGAAAGTATACAATTTGTTACCTACAAGGCAAGATACGGATGTCATGATACCGAAGTATGTCAAGAAATAATAAAAGATTCTGAAATAAGAATCCGACCAAATGTTAGACCTGAGCCTTTTGCAAACGTAACAAAATTATCCAATCCATCAGTATGTGGTAACCCAGGAGTCATAGAAATGGATCTGTATTCTGTATTAAATGGAACAACAACTCCATCTACTGATCCTAAAGCTGGTTTATTTACAGACCTAACTTTAGGTTTTGAAACTTGTGAAAAATCATCTTTAGATATTGTAAATGTGACAGTTGGTGGGACTCCAATTGACTCATCTCATTTTTATTGGTTGAGCGGAGATTTGATCGTAGATTTTACAGCATTGACGACAGACCCAGATGGACCAGGTGGATTAGATGATTTTGATGGAGATGGTTTCTATGATGATCTTCCAGGAGGTCAAACCGTAAACATTCAAGTAGAATTAGGATTTGTTTGTGCCGAACCGATTGATGGAGGATCTATTGCTTGCGCAAGTGTGGATTGTTCATTCGCTCAATTTTTTGTAAAAGCAGCTAGAGATTGTGGACAAACTTTCAACTACAGTCCAACAATCACAGGCTTTAATATTATCAACGGATCACCATATGTGGAGATGAAAGGGATCTCTGCGTTGAATGCTTCAACACAAGGGTATAATATGGGAGTAACTGGTAATTTTTCCAATTGTAATCCAAGACCAGCAACTGTTACTGATGTTGAATTTTGTTATATCTATGAAAGAGAAAATGTTGATCCTTGTCCAGATGAATTTGTGAAAAACAGTTTACAAGTTACTTTTTCTGGAAGCCCACGGATGGTATATGATGCAGTAATGGTGCCTGGTTCGGGTGAAGTAACTGTTGGTGGAACGACAGTTGCATCTGGAGGAAATGGAACATTCACAGATATTGACCCTTCCACAAGAGTATTAACAATAGAAATGGGAGATTTGGCAGTGGGTACAGAAATCTGCTACAAGTATCAACTTGAAATGGATTCTGCCAGTTGTTCACCATTTCTCTACATGGAAGGAACACACCAAGTTATTGAAAATTGTAGCACAGGAACTTGCGATTGTGATATTATCAAAGGTTGCGCAAGCGCATTGTTTAGAGTAAATCCAACTGATTGTGGATGTACCTGTGATATTGCTAGTGGAGCAAATATTAGACGCTGGAATTATGGATACACAGACGGAACCATGACCACAAAACTGGACCATACCACTGCTGATCCAGCCGACTTAAATCGATACCTCCCTTGCGATACCATGTATTATGAAGGTTGGATGAAATTTAATACACCCCAAGCAGTAGGAGATTTATATCAATGGTATTTTCTAGCAAATATCACCAATCTCGGTTTCAATAATTGGCCAGGAAATGATGATACAGAATTGATGATTGATGCGTCAGGCACTGAGTTGTTAGCCATTGAATTTTCAAAACAAGGTGGTGGCGGAGCAAGACAAATAATTAACATTCCTGATTTTGCAGGCTGTATGGATGATCCGAATCAAGGAGGTACTGTAGGCTTTTTCACCTACGCCGCAAAACATCCATGGGATACAGATATTATTTCAAGTATTCCAATGTGTAACAGTACTTACGAATATCATGATGGCAATTTATTTGGAATTTATTTTAGAGATTTTAATTCATTGGAAGATTGTCGAGGTACCGAAGTCCCTGGTTGGGAAGAAGGAAATTGTCTCTCTGAAATAAAAGATTATTTCAATATTGAAGTTGGAGATAGTATTATTATGAAGTGGAAATTGCCTTTGGTGAAAAACGTAAAGGCTTTTGCAAACAAAGAAGCAGATCCAACTTTTACATTCAAGACGCCTCAAATGCTAAATATCGCTACAGGACACTTTTTAGATCCTTTTGATGCAGATTGTTTAGTACCACTTTCAAATTGTAGAAATAATTCACCATTCTTTTCCCATTGTCCGACTGGAATTAATGCAGTTTCGGATTTAGAAATTGACAATTGTGGTGGAGCAGTTTCACATTCATTTAACAATACAATGACGACTCCAGTTGATTGGTACATAAATGAATACCGACCTTATTTTAATTTTACAAATATAGAAGTACCAATTTATTCCCCAATGATTTATTGTGGAAATGCAAAACTAGTAACACCCAGTGGGATAGAATATCCATTAACTCCTGAAAGCTATTCCAACCACACTTGCCAAACTATCGCCGGACAAGAATATTGCTCAGTTACATCAGGCGATTTAGGAACGGTTACTTTCAATCCTAGTACCGCTGGTTATCCAGGTATCGGAGTAGGGATGGGGGGGATCATTGATTCCTTCAGAATTGAATATGATTTATGCAAAGTATGTCCTTCTGAATTAGCCGATCTCGCAACTTATGAAATATCCTATGGCTATACTACTTGTGATCCACTCGATGGAAGTTGTTTTAGATGCAATCAATCGGCAACCAACACCAGTAATGAATTACCATTGTTTTGTGAAACCATTGTACCAAGGAATGAATCTTACTATGATCATTTTGGTTTTGATCGATTATTTGTAAGTACGGCAACTTCAGGAGATATCAATGCAGTTGACAATAGCACTGGCTTTCCACCACTAACACAAACTCAAAATGTAAATTTGCTTGCAAGTGGGTCTCCTGGAATTACGGAGGAAATAAACACATTTACAGTTTGTTCAGATAATTCAACATCTACCTCACCACTTACACACGTAGGGGTGTTGGGTTCGGTGGTTTTGGTAAATAGTGTTGCACTCGTCAACATCTATGATGCCGGTGGAAATCCGATTCCATATAGCATCGCTTCCGTGTCACCAACAGAAACAACTTATGCCGTTTCGCTTCCTGATTTGGCTCCCGGAGATTGTACAGAATTTAGAGTAGGAACCACATTGTTATATTGTCCGGAAGAACCCGAAATTGCGGAGATATGTACAACCATAACTTCTGGATGCATGGACCCCGCAGTTGCAGCAGCATTGGCCGGTGGAACCGGTGCTTGTAATGGTAATGAACAATGCTACAGATACGTTACAGAAGAAGCAGGAATTCAGGCAGATTTCTTACCTCCGCCAGGTGGTTTCGATCTGTGCTCTGAGGTAGAGCTAGGGGTATTTATCAAAAATGTAAAAGAAGCTACAGTATTAAATCTTACCGCAGACATCAATCTTCCAATTGCAGGAGCACAAGCAGTCCCAGGTACTTTTATGGCTTCCTATCCAAATACTGGAGGACTTGCAGCAACTAACTGGGTTTCAATTCCAGATCCTGCATTCAATGTAAATAACATGATATACACGGAAGATGCAGACTTTAGCACTTATATTCACCAAAATGGATTCCCAGGTGTGATCGCAAGTGCAGATAGTAACAAAATTGCAATCAAATTTAACATGATTACGACTTGTGACGAGTTCTTATCAGGCTCCAGAGCAAATTTTGAAGCAACTGCTGCGGATCCATGTAGCCCTGAAATATTAACATCAGGAGGCGTCGGAAGTCCACAATTAATTATCAATGGTGCCAATCCATCAGACTTTGCGCAAATCCTCGTAACGGCTAAACCTTCGGAAGCATTTTGTGGACAAGAGACACCAACCTTCACAATAACAGGTCAAAATATTTCCGAAAAACCATCAGGAGATAGTGTCATCATGTGTATCACATTACCGAAGGAAGTCACCTATCAACCTGGATCTATGAGATTCATAATTCCTACTGGAATTTCCACTGGAACAGAAACAATTATGATGGTGAATGGACAAACCAATGTTTGTTTTCAAGGATATGAAAACATGCCAGTCGGTGGCGCTTTTACTCTAAATTTTGAAGCTGAATTCGATCAAACAGCAGCTTGTGGTGATTACAAAGTCGGAGTAGATATTAAAGAAGTAGTACCATCAGTCGCTTGTGTTCCTGGACCTCCTGCAGAATGTGATGTATTTGTTCAAAGTTCCGTCAACCCAGAGTTTACCATGACTTTAAAAGGACCAATCGAAACTACAGATGTCCAACTAACAAGAAACTGTAATGGTTCCAATGACCCGGTAGAGCTTTGTTATGAGGTGAAGCTACACAATCCAGGACCAGACTTTACGGGCGATTTAAGAATAGATTTACATGATGACCTTTTAGCAACTCAGGTACTAGATTATTTCGATCCAGTTTTGGGTAGTGATGCTTATACCGATCAATTTATTGCTTCCGGTGATACCATTACTTTGATAGGTTGCTTTATCGTCGACGAAATCAATTCATGTCCTGTTATTTTAAATATGGTATATGATTCTTCTTGTGAGTGTGATAACATTGCAACTCCGTTCAAAACAATTTCTCCAGGATTCCTGGCGGATATTCCTGGGACAACCATATTGTGTCCTGGCGAAGAAATGGGATTAGATACTTGTGGAAATTATAATTTCACCTATTCTCCAGCCACCAATGTCGCGACCCGATCAACAGACGATAGTTTGTTTATCAAAATTGTAGATCCATCGATACTCACCATGATTCAAGTAACAGGAACAGCAGGCGAGTGTGGGGTTAGTGATCTTCGATTTATCAGAGGTCTGGAATCATTTCCACTAGAATTAGAAAATGATGAAGTTTGTGAAAACCAACCAACAATCATCAATTTAACCATACCAGCGCAATATGCGGATTGGGTATCTATTCAATGGAACCCGACTACTTACTTAGATAATCCAACCAGACAAGATCCAATTGTCAATGTACCTACCGCAGGTCTCTACGATTATGAAATTGTTTTGGATTTTGGAAACGGTTGTTTAGTGACTGATACAGTCCAATTAAATGTTTTACCAACACCAGTATTAGATATCTCAGGAGATACAGAATTTTGTAATGGCTATGAACCAGCAACTTTAGATGCAACCGCTGGATACGATTATTACGAATGGTACCAATTGGCAGGAGGTTTCGAAATTATTCAAGCCGTTACATTTACAAATGCATGGACAGGACCGTTTGCGCCTGGAGATTATATGGTTAAAGGATTTGTATCTGGTCAAAAATGTCCAGCAGTTTCAGCACCATGGACCGTTACCACTAAAGAATGCGTTGATTTAGAATTAAAGAAAACAGTTTGTGATTTAGATTCGCCTCCAGGGATTGGGGACATTGTTACCTACTGCGTGGAAGTATGTAATATTTATGATCCAACCAAAGGATTGATTTACAGAAGTAATTTAATTGAGGTAGAAGAAGATTGGCCAGCTAATTTAACCTACATTGATTGGACGGCAACGCAAGGAAATTATGTCGAAAATTCACCAATTAGCACTTGGTATATTCCTTCATTAAATGCTGGAAAATGCGATACTTTATTTTTAAGAGGTGAAATTACAACTGCAGGTTCATTTACAAACGTAGCAGAAATTACAAGCCAAGATCACGATGATATAGACTCGGAAGAAACCAATGACGACGGAGATCAAAGTGAAGATGATGAAGACAACGCCAACTTCGAAGTTTTCACCGCCAATATCGGAAATTTCGTTTGGAAAGATACCAATGGAGATGGAATTCAAGATCCAGGTGAAGCAGGAGTCGGTGGCGTAGTCGTTTATTTGTATGATTCAGTAACGGGTGCTTTGGTAGATTCTGCAGTGACAACTCCTTCAGGTAGCTACTTGATAGAAAATGTTTCAGCCGGTGATTATTACATGGTTTTTGATGCGACTAATAATGACTGTAGCCCGGATTTCCAATTCACACAACAGAATTTAGGAGCAGATGATGGAGCCGATAGTGATGCTGATGGAACCGGAACAACTGGTTCATTTAGTTTCAACCCAGCCAATGGAGATAAGCTAACTTGTGATGCCGGAATTGTACCAACTCCAATGATTGGTAACACAAAACAAATTACAGCAACAGAATTGTTAAGTAATGGAAATTTGGAAGTTACTTTCTTAATCGGTGTCAAAAATACTGGAGCGATAGATTTAACCAACATTACACTTACAGATGATCTCGCCACTCAACTCGGAGCAGCATGGGTGGGTATGTCACCAGCAGTTCCTAATACTTATTTGATAGCATCAACGGCCACTTCAACACCAGCTTTAAATGCAGGATTCAACGGTGGTTCAGATATCAATATCTTTACTCCTGCACCTACTGATATGCTAGCGCCTGGTCAAGAAATTAGAATTGAAACAAAAGTAGAAATAAATCCTAACTTGGCTGCATGGCCATTAACCAACCAAACAGAAGCAGGTGGTGATGGACTAGATCCAAACGGAAACCCATTAGAGGATGGAAGTGGAAATCCAATTACGGTTACCGATCCTTCTGATTCTGGTTCCAATTATGGCGGTTCCAATCCTGGAGAACCCGGTGACAATGGTACACCAGACGATCCAACTGAATTCACCTGTGAGCCTGCAAACATTATTGTTACGGGCGAACCTGCGGGAATTTGTCCTGGTGAAAATGTCATGTTAAACGTAACAAGTGATGTTGCAGGAGCAGTTTATCATTGGAGAGAATTAGGAAATTCAACAGTCATTGCGACAACGAGTTCTACTACTTTAATGAGTATAAATGCAGATACAGATTATGAAGTGGAAGTGATCATCCCAACAGGAGTGTGTTCTTATAACACTTTAGACACATTTTCAATTAATGTTTTTGATCCACCAACTTTAAGTGTTGCTAGTAACTATAGTTTGAATCCTGATTGTTCACCAACAGATTTGATGTTAGTGGCAGGAGACACGCAAGGAGATGGAGCAATAATTTCATATAATTGGACTGGTCCGAATGGTTTTACCTCAGGCCAACAAAATCCAACAATTCCAAATGCAGATGCTACCAATAATGGATCTTACCATTTAGTAGTGACGGATGCAAATGGATGTACAGCAGAAGCAGATTTAGAAATATTGACAGTTGTGAATCCAATCGCTCAGCCATTTATCAGTAGCACTGGACCAGCATGTGTAGGCGGAGAAGTAGTGTTGGATGTTTCACAATACTCAGGAACTTCTGTTTCCTATACATGGACAACACCAGGTGGCGTTGTCAATAATGTCTCAGGTTTCGGTACACCACAAATCTACATCAATCCAACAGACCCTTCACACAATGGAACCTATGATGTTGAGATCGTTGTAGATGGATGTACGCTTAATGCGACTTATGATGTTGTGATAGAAGAATCACCAACTGTTGCAGCTATATTAGTTACGACAGATCCATGTGATGGAGGCGCTTTTGAATTCACAACAACGGGAACAGGTGCAGCACCTTTATCTTATTCATGGACCGGACCAAATGGATTTACATCTATTGCTCAAAATCCAAATATTTCAGGCGCAACAGTAGCCAACAACGGTCAATATACGGTTGAAATTACTAGTGGTGCAGGATGTGTTTCATCAAGTACTGTACTTGTTGACAATATTTTACCACCGCCTACACCACCAACCATTGCTTCCAATGGACCAATTTGTGAAGGCGAAACTTTAGAGCTTTCATCCAGTACTGATGGAGTAACTTTTGAATGGATTGGACCAGATGGTGATAGTCAATCAACTTTGACTAATCCAGGTCAGACAACTTCAACAGGTACCACTTCATTTGGTCCTGGTGACCCAGCTTATCAGAATGGACCAATGACTGTCAGAATTACGGATGCAAATGGATGTGTTGCCATGTCAGCACCAATTGACATTACCATTATTCCAGTACCTGTTGCGATAGCTTCCAATAATGGACCTGTTTGTGAAGGAGAAGATGTGCAGCTATTTGCAAATAGTTTGAATGGAGGAAATTATAGTTGGTATGACGCTGATCCAAACGCTGGAGGGGTCTTAATTTCAGGTCAACAAAATCCTGTTATTTCCGGATTGACTACAGGAACTTACAGGTATTATTTGGTAATTGAAAATGACAATTGTCCTTCAACTACTGTTAGTACTAATGTTAGAATCAGTAATCCACCAACAACAACTTTAGCTCACAGCTATACACCTGCTTTGGATTGCTCAAGCGCTGATTTGGAATTAGAAGCAACATTAATCCCAGGATCTGGAGCACTAGGGAATTATTCCTGGACAGGACCAAATGGTTTTACCTCTACAATGCTAAACCCGACAATTGCAAGTGCGAGCACTTTAGCAAACGGAACTTACACTTTTACAGTAGAAGATATTTATGGTTGTAGTAACTCAACTTCAATACAAATCAACGACATTGTGGATGGAGTCGCTATTGCACCAGTTATTAATAGCACCGGACCAGTATGTGCTGGTGGAGAAATTATGCTAACAACACAAATTCAAAATGGAACAAGTGTTACTTACACATGGACAACACCAGCTGGAGTCACAACAGGAATTGTAGGTCAAGGATCAAATCAGTTAATTATAGCTCCAGTCGATGATGCAATTCATGTAGGAATGTATTCAGTAGAAGTTATAGTAGATGGATGCACCGTTAATTCTGCAGATTTTGAAGTAGATGTTTTTGAAGAGCCAGTTGCTTTTGTACCGACTTCAACAGCTGGTGCAATCTGTGAAGGAGACAATGTACAATTATTTGGAAACGCACCTCCAGGAGTAACCTTCGAATGGGCAGGACCAAATGGTTATACTGCTACCCAAGAAAATCCGATGTTGACAAATATCAATAGTGCTTCAAATGGAGTTTATACCCTGATCGTTACAAATGCGCAAGGTTGTTCAACCAGTGCAGATGTTACCATATCAAATATTCTACCTCCAGCTGAAACACCGACAATTACTCACAATGGACCCGTATGCGACGGTGAAGATATAGTGCTAACAACAAGTACACCAGGTGCAAATTTTGAATGGATAGGACCGTTAGGGGCGAGTGCTTCAACTTTGACAATGCCAGGATTAACGACAACGAGTGGTGCTACTACTTTAGACCCAGCGAATGCTGCTTATTTAGCAGGAGCTTGGTCTGTGCAAGTCACTGATGCGAATGGTTGTATTGCTATTTCTGATGAAATCACTTTCGATATCATAGAAGCGCCAGAAGTTTTTGCAGATAACAATGGACCCGTATGTGAAGGAGATGATATCATCCTGGATGCAACTGGTACAGGAAGTAATTTTTTCTGGTATGACAATGATCCGACGTTAGGTGGTACCTTGGTTTCTACTGCTGCTACCTACTCAGTTTCTGGATTAGCCGCAGGTACTTACGACTACTTCCTGCAGGTAGAAACAGCTGGGTGTTTATCTGATGTTATTCTAACGAGTGCTCAGGTTTTAGATCCACCGGCAGTTGCACTTGCATATACCTATACACCAAATACGGATTGTTCTGCTGCAGATTTATTGTTAGATGGAACAGTGACTACAATTGGAACGAATGTAGCTTCAATTGCATGGACAGGACCAAATGGTTTTACTTCGAATTTGGAAGATCCTATGATCCCTAGTGTAAATACCTCTTATAATGGTTCATATACTTTTGTAGTAACAGATGATTTTGGTTGTACTTCAACTGGAAATGTTGAGGTTAGTACAGTTGTAGATGCAGTTGCAGCAACACCTGTAATCAATAGCTCAGGAGCTGCATGTAATGGAGAAATGATTACTTTAACAACTCAATTGCAAGCAGGTACCAATGTAACTTATACTTGGACAACTCCAGCAGGAACAACAACGAATATTTCTGGTCAAGGTACAAATGAAATAATGATTTCACCTTTAGATGATGCCATTCATGAAGGAAATTATAGTGTCATGATAGATGTAGATGGATGTGTTTTAAATTCAATTGATTTTGCAGTTGAAGTTTATAATGATCCAATAGTAGCACCATCAATAGCGCCTACGTTACTTTGTGATGGAAGTGTATTAGAAATTCAGTCCAATGCAACCGATGCAGTGTCTTACCAGTGGGCAGGTCCAAATGGATTTACAGGCAATCAGTCAACGGCAACATTGACAGATGTAAATGAAGTGTTAAATGGATTGTACACGGTTACGGTTACCAGTGTAAGTGGATGTACAGCAATTGGTGAAGTTACAGTCAATACAATTTTACCCCCTGTCGAACCAACAAGTATTACAACGAATGGACCAATTTGCGAGGGAGATGATATTGTGTTGACGACAAGCTCAACTTGCGCAAGTTATAAATGGATTGGTCCCGATGGAGCAAGTGCTTCAACGTTAGCAAATCCATTGTTAACCACAACAACGCCGACTACAACAATTCCAATGGGAGATGTTGCATATGATGCTGGTTCTTGGTCACTAATCTGTGTAGATGCCAATGGTTGTGAATCAGAATCAGGAACTACTGCAGCCATGGAGATCAACACCATCCCACAAGCAATCGCAACGAACAATGGCAGCGTATGCCCAGGCGAATCTGTACAATTATTCGCCAATCCAATAGACGGAGCTACGTACACATGGATAGAAGCGGGATCAACAGTAGTTGTATCCAATGAGCAAAATCCAATCATCCCAGTAGTGAATGCGACAACCACATATGAGTTGTTAGTAGAAAGTGCAGGATGCGGATCAGCCATAGCAACGACACAAGTAGTAATGACCGCCGCACCACTCGTAGCGCCCGTAGCAAGCTACAGCGTGGCAGCAGATTGTTCCCCACAAGATCTCTCTTTGACCTCAGGAGCAACAGGAAGTGGTGTGTTAGAATATGAATGGACGGGACCAAACGGTTTCACAAGTACGGTAGCCGATCCAACATTACCAAATGTACAAGCAGCCAATAACGGCACGTACACCGTAGTTGTCACAGACGCCAACGGATGTACAACACAACAACAAGTAGAAGTAACCGATGTGCAAGACAGTATCATCGATCCAGATATCGCAAGTTCAGGTCCAGCATGTGAAGGTGAGCAAATCACATTATCAGTTCCAGATTATTCAGGAGCAAATGTG
>CALFWW010000162.1 GCA_937928575.1 uncultured Saprospiraceae bacterium
GAAGCGAATGATGAAGACACGCGCAACCTGTGGAAGCAGATGAATGGCTGGGTATATGAAGGATTCGAAGAAACTTACAAAAACTTAGGAGTTGATTTTGATAAACTATATTACGAATCTGACACTTACCTTTTAGGAAAAAACATTATTGAAGACGGATTGAAAAAGGATATCTTTTATCGCAAAGAAGATAGCTCCGTCTGGATTGATTTGGAAGATGCAAAGTTGGATCACAAATTGGTACTTCGTATTGATGGAACTTCTGTTTATATGACTCAAGATATTGGAACGGCCAATGTCCGTCACCAAGATTTCAAGATGGACAAAATGGTCTATGTCGTTGCGGACGAACAAGATTATCATTTCAAAGTTTTGTTTGAAATCATGAAACGAATGGGTGCTCCCTATGCAGATGGTTTATTCCACTTATCCTATGGGATGGTAGATTTGCCAACTGGAAAAATGAAATCACGTGAAGGTACTGTTGTAGATGCAGATGATTTGATGAAGGAGGTAATCGAAGAAGCACGCTTGAAATGTTTAGAACGTGGCGAAATTGAAAAACTTCCAATCGAAGTACAACAAAATATTTTCGAAAAAGTCGGATTAGCCGCGTTAAAGTATTTTATCGTCAAGGTCAATCCTAAAAAGCGAATGGTATTTGACCCAAAGGAATCCGTGCAGCTAGAAGGACAGACAGGACCGTACGTTCAATATGCATTTGTGCGTACCAAAGGGGTTGCAAAAACTGCCAATAAAGAAGGAGTCGATATTGAAGATGCTAAATCATACACCGGACTCGAGCCTTCGGAACGAGAATTAATCTTACAAATTTCGGAGTATCCGCATTTGGTAGAATTGGCGGCCAAAGAATTAGATCCATCGATTATTGCAGCCTATTGTTATCATATAGCAAAGTTGTTTTCAAAATTTTGGAATGACTGTAAAATATTTGGTCTAGATAAGGAAACGGTAGCTTTCCGTGTTTTATTGAGTCAACAAGTAGGAGTGATTTTAGAATCCGGAATGGAGTTGTTAGGTATTGAAATGCCGGATCAGATGTGATGTTCTCTTGCAGAATGTAAAACCGAAACAATGTCCCCTTTTGAGCGGCTGCTAAGATCTGTCGAGCTCCAAAGGATCGTAAACAATAAAATATGGGCAACGCCGGCAACGCCCATATTAATTTATATGACATAGCGGAAGATCCAACGTAGCGCAAGCAATTTTTAAACTGATAAAATATTTTAAATTTGAATAAATCTGTTGAACAAGGGTGATTAGTTGTTTCTTGTCAATACCGAATTTATAGCACACTTTAATTTGAAATGCTTACGCACCTTTGGTGCTAAACTAGTGGACGTGTTTAATAAATGGGCGTTGCCTATTTTTATAGCTTGGGCTCCGTTGGAGCTTATTAGAACTTAACAGCCCTGTCTTGGAAGGGTTAGCGGTAAAAGTAACTACGCAAAGAAAAAATTAGAAAAGAACAAAATAATGAGTTCAGAAAAAGAAAGTTTAAACTTCTTAGAAGAAATAGTTGAAAAAGATATTGCCGATGGTAAGCATGACGGACGCGTGCACACTCGTTTCCCACCCGAGCCTAACGGGTATTTACACATCGGTCATGCCAAAGCAATTTGGGTCAATTTCTCTATTGCTCAAAAATACGGTGGCAAAACCAATCTACGTTTTGATGATACCAATCCGACAACTGAAGAAACAGAATATGTCAACTCTATCCAAAAAGATATCCAATGGTTGGGCTACCAATGGGATGGAGAACCTCTTTTTACTTCTGATTATTTTCAACAATTGTATGAATTCGCGGTAGACCTTATCAAAAAAAGGAAAGCCTATGTCGATGATTCGTCTCCAGAAGAGATCGCTGCCTTGAAAGGTACACCTTCCAAACCTGGAACGGATAGTCCTTTCAAGTCAAGAAGTATCGAAGAGAATCTGGATTTGTTTGAGCGAATGAAGGCAGGTGAATTTGAAGACGGAAGTAAAGTGTTGAGAGCCAATATCGACATGGCATCTCCAAATATGCTGATGCGAGATCCATTGATTTATAGAATCAAAAAAGAGACACATCATAGAACAGGTGATGATTGGTGTATCTATCCAATGTATGATTTTGCGCATGGGCAATCTGACTCTATTGAAAAAATCACCCATTCTTTATGCTCGTTGGAATTTATGCACCACCGACCATTGTATGACTGGTGTGTCGAAAATCTAGGCATTTTCCCTAGTAAACAAACAGAATTTGCACGTATGAATGTCGAGTACATGATTACGAGCAAGCGTAAGCTACTAAGTTTAGTCAATGAAGGTCACGTAACTGGATGGGACGACCCAAGAATGCCTACTTTATCAGGAATGCGCAATCGTGGAATCCCTGCTGCAGCCATACGTAATTTTTGTGCAAAAACAGGAATCACGAAAAGAGAAAACTTGATTGAGATTTCTTTATTCAATTCTTGTGTTCGAGATGAACTCAATAAAATCGCGACACGTGTCATGGCGGTGATGAAACCCTTAAAAGTGGTAATTACGAATTATCCAGAAGGTCAAGTAGAAGAATTGCCAATGGAAAATAATCGAGAAGATGAAAATAGTGGAAGCCGTATGTTGCCTTTCAGCAGAGAGATCTATATCGAGGAAACGGATTTCATGGAAGATCCTCCAAAGAAATTTTTCCGTTTATTTCCAGGTGCTCATTCTCGTTTGAAAGGAGCATACATTATCCGTTGCGATGAAGCGGTAAAAGATGGCGATGGCAATATTACGCATTTGAATTGTACTTATTTCCCAGAGAGTAAAAGTGGGTCTGATAATTCGGGAATTAAAGCAAAAGGTGTTTTACATTGGGTTTCAATTCAACATGCAGTGAAAGCAGAAGCACGTCTATATGATGTTTTATTTTCTGATCCTTCTCCTACCAATCATGAAACGAAAGAATATCTGGAGTTGTTAAATCCTGAGTCGTTGATTCATCAAACCATTTATGTGGAACCTTCATTGAAAGAAGTGAAACATGGAGAAAAGTATCAGTTTATGCGTACTGGTTATTTTACTCCTGCTAAAGAGAGCACTGAACAACACCTGATTTTTAATCGGACCGTTACTTTGAAAGATGGGTGGAAAGGGAAGAAGAAGTAAAGTGTTTTAATCACAGTTTAAATAAAAATAAAAAGTCTGTTTCAATTTCTCGAAGCAGACTTTTTTTATTCTGTTTGCAATCACCTAATCTTTAATAATACAAATTGTATAACACTATATTCGTATTCTTCTAAAAAATAAAATTTGAGTAAAACACAATCTTTAGGCCTAGGAACTGCAGCGATTGGGCGACCAAAATACATCAACATTCGACAGCAAAATAATGCAGAACAATTTTCTCTTGCTAAATTTCGAGAGCGAGGATTAGCATTGCTTGAAAGTGCGTATGAAAAAGGAATCCGATACTTCGATACAGCTCCTGGATATGGAATGGCAGAACAATTGCTAATCAATTGGTTGAAAGAAAAGCAAGATCCAACAATAGAAGTTGCTACCAAATGGGGATACACCTATGTCGCCAATTTTGACAAATATGCTACCGTCCATGAGGTCAAAGAACATTCCAGCAACAAGCTCAATGAGCAATGGAAGCAATCTCAAAAACTATTGCCGTTTTTGACCACTTATCAAATTCATTCCGCAACTTTAGAAACTGGCGTTTTAGAAAACCAAGAGGTGTTACTTCGATTGGCTGAATTAAAAAATGAACACAATTTAAAAATCGGGTTGTCCACTACAGGAGCAAATCAATTGGAGATTTTGAAAAAAGCACTAGCTGTTGAAGTCGATGGTGTTCAACTTTTTGAGGTTTTTCAAATTACTTATAATGTGTTTGATCAAACTGCCGTAAGTGCAATCAGACGAATCACAAGTCAAAACAAACGAGTCGTTATCAAAGAAGCGTTGGCAAATGGTCGCGTTTTTCCGAATCCGAAATATTCAAATTATTCTGAAGCCTATTTGCAGCTAAGTAAACTAGCAGAAAAATATAATGTGGGTATTGATGCCATCGCGCTTCGATTTTGTTTGGATAGTGTACCCGTATACAAATTGTTAAGTGGCGCTTCCTTGGAGCTGCATTTGGAAGGAAATTTAAAAACGAATGCTTTTCAATTAGAGGAAAAAGAGGTTTCGCTTTTGAGAAATTTACAAGTTGAACCTGAAAAATATTGGAAGGAACGAAAGCTGCTTGGTTGGAATTAATAGAAAAGGAGCTTGACCATAAAGCCAAACTCCTTTTTTTAAGATCTCTCATTCCAAAATACTATCTAGGAATCACCGTATCAAACATCACTTTAATCTCATTAGGAACAGAAGTATTTTCCGTTCCAATTCCAAAGATACTTCTGTCTACCATCGCAGAACCTTTAATAGTTAATGGCTTCATTTTAGTAACGGTGAAAGTACCTTTCAACTTTTGTTCTTTTCCTCTCATTTTTAACAACATGTCTGCGTTATAACTTCCAGCTCCTTTAGCTACTTTCGTTACTTCAATTGTTGCTAACTGATACTTCGCAACTCCGAAGTAATCATCTGCTTTCAAGTGGTCGGTCAACTTTGGACTTTTTTCCCAAATAGAAGTTAAGTCGATTTCAAGCTTTGCAGTCAAAGTAGTCAAATCATCTCCAATCATTTTCACATCTGTCATTCTCCAATTTTTGAAAGTACCTTCCGCACTATATCTTTCATTGGCAGCTTCCCAAGTGATTGCACCAGGAACCTTTCCAATTGTAGGTGTACCTGGTTTTTTTACATCCGCTTTCGTTTTAGAAATATCATCCGCATTGTTTTTGCTAGGAATTTTCACATCTGTTTTAGTTGGCTTAACAGTGGTAGAAGGCTTTTGCATACTTGGTTTTTCCATTGATGGCTTTTCAACTTCAACTACTTCCACATCCGTGTCCATTTTAGGTTTTACTGGTTTCGTTCTGGTAGGCTTGGTAGGAGCTTGTCGCGTATCTACTCTTGCCGAGTTTGTAGTAGCAGAAGTCGATGGGGTAGTAGAAGAAACTTTCTTAGTGGTATCACAACTCGTCAATGCTGCGACCAATAAAAAAGCAAATAAAAAATTAAAAAATTTCATACCGTTTGATTTTGTTTTTAATCTAAAATAGGTTTTAAATTGAATTTCATAAAAAATTGTAAAGTATCTTTTTCAGGAGTCGGACCATCTGGACCTTCCACTCTAAAAGACTGGAATAAAGGTAAATTAAATGTACAATTTACTTGTAGTCTAATCGACCCATTTTCGTTCTTTTTTGCCATAATCTGCCCTTCACAGAACAATTGTATCGTGCGACCCAACATTGTAAATTTTCCTTTTGCCTTAAAATCAGTTGGTTTATCCAGCTCCCTTAATTCTTCCTTTACTTCAAACGTTTCAAATTCGAATTTTGAAGTCGGAAAGTCCTTTTTATTCAACATTTTATTTTGCACCTCATAATCAAAGTCTTCTGACCCCATTGTGACATCTGCTGTTTGTACTTCAAATTTACCCATCGCAGTGCTTAATTGATTTTCCTCGCCTAATGTAAAAGTCCCCGTCATGTCTTTCACTTCACCTGCATAATTATCTAAGGGCGGCAAAAAACTAAAAATGCAAAATGGTTGCGTCTTATCAGTAGGTAGTTCTACTTCCCAGTTGACAGGAAGATTCGGCAACACTATGTTAGATTTTTCTTGTGCTGCTCTAGCAACTGGCAGTGAAAGATTTAATTGTTCCCAAGATTTTATTGGTAAATTTTCAGGAATCGATTGCAACGCATCCCCATTTTCTGAATCCATCATCAAACTTCTAATCAACAATTCTATTCTTTTACCAGCGGTTTTAAATAATTGATTTCTCTTTTTCCATTTACCGGAGACCAACCCATTTCCATATTGTTGAAATACTGGTTTTACACAATTATATTGACTAAAAATTTCTGCGGTAATAATCATATAGCCTGTTTCGTCGACATATGGATATAGATTAAAATAAAAACTACGCGTTTGTGAAGTCGATTCGAAGTCTTTCTGTAAAACAAAAAGTGACATTCCTTCGGCTACATGTTGTTTTGCATTTTCAACAAATTCAGCTTCGTTATATTTTTTTGGGATTTCTCCTTTCAATTCGGTTAGTTTCAAAGGTGCCATTACTTCCGTTTTTCCTTCTTTCCAAACCAACATTTCATTTTTGTAATTACTGGTCGGTTTTTGATGAGACAGTTTCGAGGCACGAATAAAGTTTTCCATTCTGGAATAATTCATATAGCGACCATAATAAAAAGATCGTCCATTTGAGTTTTGAAAAACGATTGAAGGCGTATAATTAATCTCACCTGGAATGCCATCGTTTACATCTTTCATGATGAACACCAACCCATTTTTATCTGCGACTTCTTTTATCTTTTCAATATCATCAATTTTTAAAACAGGTTTCGCCTCATTTTTCCAAACAATTAATTGATCATTTTGAGCGAATGAAGCAATTGAAAATAATAAGGTAAACCCAAGAAGAAAATATTTCATACAAGTTTGTTTAATGCTAAAGAACTGAAGTTGAAAAATTACAATATTTATTTTGTTAAAAGGAATTACTTTTTGCAAATTCTGCGTTAGGGTATTGTATCAAAACTGAATTATCATAAGTCGAAGAATTTACCAAACGGCTCTTACTAATAGTGAGGGCAACGATTTGTGCTTTATTTTCATCTAGGTTAAGAATTAATCCCATTCTTACTTTTATGAATTCGAGCCATTTAATAACACACTTAAATTCTTCGTCATGAGTAACATTGGTAGATCTATTTTTTTCTGTGCATTCCTCTCTTTGATTCAATTTTCTTTATCCGCAATTGGCGATCCACCAGTCGAAAAATGGCAACAAGATTTTGCTATTGAATTAAGACAAAATCAACTCCATTTTGTTCAAAAAGGAACGAACCTTCATCGGCAATTGGAAGCGGTAAATTTACATTTAAATAAACTTCCAAAACGTAAGAAAAAAGCTTTTAACAAGTTATTGCAAAGTAAGATTAATATTCAAACTGCCATTCAAAAAAATGAAAATGCATATCAGCAAACCACTTTAGAAATTCGATATCGAAAGGGGATTGATATGATTAAAATGCTGTATGAAAAAATACTTGGATTGGAACATCATTTTTCGAGTATGCAGACGTATCAAAATGTGGCTTCCTTATCCAACCCCAATAGCTATCCAGCATTTAAAGAAGCAAAACAAATGTTGACCAAAAATCAGCATAAAAAATTTGGTTTGAAAATGCCCTCACTGCTCGAAACGAATCCTTTCATGTCTGCGACGTATACCATCGTCAGTTTATTCTTGAGCAATGGAGATAAAGTCGAAAAAGAAAAAGACTTTGAAGAAGTGGCTTGTATACTCGATTTCACAGTCAGCATGAATGCAGATCTCAATACCATCCGACATGAAGTAGAATTTCTAAAAAAAGCGAATGATCGATTGAAATTGGATTGCGAAAAATTGTTTGAAGAATATACCAAAGTGGTGGGTTATCATGTACCACTTGACAAATGTAGACAAATTGACGATTGGGGAACTTTGGATAATTTAATAAAAACCTATAACGGACTTTCAACTTCCCAACATAAAGATTCCGTGCGACTCAATGTGAAAAATGAAATTAATCTAGAATTTGCAACAAGGCGAGTTTCAGATTTTATCAGTGAGTATATCAACTTCACCAATCGAGGGACACAGTACTATGAAAAGTTCAGTGGGATTGTTGGAGGATACGAAAATGAGGTCCACTGTGGCGATTATTTACCACATCAATTTAGCGACTTGAAATTTGACATTGAAAATACAATCGAGAAATTCAACAACACTTATCATATGCCCGAGATACAAGGATCAAGATTGAAAGATTTGATGTATGGTAGTTTGTAATTTTTTTAAAATGAACCCGAAAAGGAATCTTAAATAAGAGATTTAAAAAGGAATTTGTAAGAAAATTGTTATTTTTATAATTATTTGATACAAAAACGAAAGCTAAATATGATCAAGCAGCTTTTTTCCATCTTTATATTATTTTCCTTATCGGCAAGTTTATTAGCGCAAGAAAACAATCCAATCTCTTGTTCTGATGGAATTGATAATGATGGGGACGGTTTAATTGACTGTGAGGATCCCGAATGTGAATCCTTGCCCAACTATGGCTGTCAAACTTGTTTTAGCGATGGTTTATCTTTTGCCGACTTCGTTATTGAATATGATTCTAATTGTAATGGAATTGATAGTGATGATCCTCAAACTGCTTTAGGGGTAAGTGATTTTGCCGAAGTAGCAGGTTTTGAATTTGTTAGTTTGGGAGAAAGAGGATTTATCAAATTAGGCTTCAATAACAATCTAATTGTAAATTCTGGAAACAATGATCCAGATATTTGGGTCTTTGAAATTGGCCCCGCTGTAGAACCCTCTTTTATATCTTTAAAACCATTTGATCAAATCACCATTGACTTTTTAATGAATGGTGGTGTTTTCGATATTGATGGGGATGGATATTTTGATTTTGCAGCGATTGCAGGGGCTACCTCTTCCCTCGACATTGACAATTATATTTCAGGTTTTCCATTTGGCGAATTAAAATTTGATGCCATTAAAATTACAGACATTGATGGTGATTGCGGTGGTTCTACTTCTGGTGCAGATATAGATGCCGTTTGTGCTTTATCTACAATTGCCATAGACTGCAACGACATCATAAATGGTCCTTCTGTTCTGGATCTATGTGGGGTCTGTCTTGAGCCGGATGATCCTAACTTTAACCTATCTTGTGTGGACTGTAATGGGACACCGAATGGAACGGCCATGCTGGATATTTGTGGAGAATGTCTGGAACCAACGGACCCTAATTTCGATAATTCGTGTACGGATTGTTTGGGCACTATTGATGGGACTGCAATCTTAGACTCCTGCGGGGTTTGTTTAGAACCGAATGATCCAACCTTCAATCTGTCGTGCATCGATTGTGCAGGGACACTAAATGGTCTTGCAGTGATTGACTTATGTGAAGAATGCTTATTGCCGGATGACCCAAACTTCAATCTTTCTTGCTCCGAAGATAATAAAGTATATATTCCAAATGTTTTCTCACCTGATGATGACGGCATCAATGATAAGTTCGAAATTTTTAGAAATCAAGAAGTGAATGCTCAAATATTAACCTACAGAATTTTCGATAGATGGGGTAGCTTAATTCACGAATCCACCAATTTTGATTTCGGTTCAAATTCGAATTGGTGGAATGGAGAATTCAAAGGAGAAAAACTAAGACCCGGCGTTTATATTTATTATATCATGGTTGAATTTCAGAATAAAGAAGTAAAAGAATATTCGGGTGATATTTCTATTACCAATTCTGAAAGATAAATAAGTAACCCAAGATAGTATCACGTTTTCTCCCTAATTTTTAAGAATGGATATAGACGAATAGAAATTGCGACTTTCATCAAAACCAAAAAGAAATCTTAAATAATTATTCCCTTACAAACGTTTACCCATTTTTTCCCGTTCTTTAAATAATGGTTTTACTCATCAAAAATACGTTGCTGCTAATTATCGCAACTTCCGCAATATTCCAATCAGAATGGAGTGTTTTTAAATCCCATGAAGGACAATTTTCTATCCTGTCACCCGGTGATATTTCACAAGATGTCAAGACAATTGAAACGGACATTGGGACTATTGATTACTTTAGTTTCTATCATGCCACGAATGAGGAAGAGGAGTTCAGAAGCGTTTATTCAGTGAGCTATTGTGAATATCCAACAAATACAATTCATTCGGATTCTACAGATATGTTATTGGAGTTTTTTGCGGCTACCATTGAGCAATCTATCCCACATGGAGGCAAGCTAGTTTATGAAGCACCTGAACAAATGGAAGGATATCCGGGAAGGCTTTGGAGGACAAGTAGCCCTAATTTAAAGATCGTAAAGTCAAAAGCTTTTTTGGTAGAAAATCGTTTTTACTTGATTCAAGTGTTTTCAACGAATAAAAAAGCAAATAGGAGAGATGGAGACAAATTTTTGAAGTCATTTCGATTATTAAATGAGAAAAAGGGAGATTAAAAAGTTATCCACATCTTTTTTACCTTTGCAATCAATTGATTATCAGTTAATTAAATTTTTATCAAAAAAACTGGCCTTTAATGAGTGACTTTTCTCGATTTTCACGTCTTAAGAGCATATTTCCTATTATAAGTACGGTTTCTCTCAAGTCGCTATTTCCGATTGCCTGTTTCGCTATTCTTTTCTTTTCTATCACTTCATTTACCTACAAATCTATTGCTGAATGGAAATTGGCAAAATCAAAAAACGGTATTAAAGTCTATACCCGTTCTGTTCCAGGTTATCAGCTCAAAGAATACAAATGCGAGATGATCAGTGATGCTTCTATCGAATTATTGACCTCAATTCTAAAAGATTATTCGGATCACAAAAATTGGGGTGGTGGTTTGTCTGAAAGCACAATTCTCAATCAAACTAAAGATGATGATTTTCATGTATATTTTCGGAATCCGGCTCCTTGGCCTGTAAGTGACCGAGATATCATTACTCATTTTCAATGGGAAAATTGGTCTGATGGAATCGTAAATATTAAAATGAGTGCAGCCCCAGATTATATAGCCCACAAAGATGGTTTAGTCCGCATTACTTTTATGAACGGATATTGGAGATTATCGCCGATGGCGGATGGTCGTGTTTTGGTTGTAACTTCAGCGCATGCAGATCCTGGTGGCAATATTCCTGATTGGTTGGCAAATGCTGGGGTAGTAGATATTCCTTATGATACGATGTTGGGGTTGAAGAAGAGAGCAGCTTTGGAAAGGTAGTGATTTAGTGAAAAGTGTAGAGTTTAAAGTGGCTTTTATATAACATTATAATTACTTTTTCGATTTAAACCTACTTTTTTTAGTGATGAGTGGAGCAGAGTGTAAAGTGGATTCTCTGTAACATTATAATTACTTTTTTCGATTTAAACCTACTTTTTTTAGTGATAAGTGGAGCAAAGTGTAAAGTGGATTCTCTATAACATTATAATTACTTTTTCGATTTGAACCTACTTTTTTTAGTGATGAGTGATGAATTTTGAGTGGCTTCACATTTAGATTAAAATTTGTAGTTCAATTTTTACAACTTGGTACTATCAAAATAAAATTACCGATCACAATCAAATAATTCCATTTTACAAAAAATTATAAACAAAAGAAAAGCCACTAATAACTCATCTCTCAGAATTCATAACTAATTTAGTTGTTGACGAAGAAAAATAAAATGGAATTTCCCATCACAATCTAATAATTCCATTTTACAAAAAATTATAAACAAAAGAAAAGCCACTAATAACTCATCTCTCAGAATTCATAACTAATTTAGTTGTTGACGAAGAAAAATAAAATGTAATTTCCCATCACAATCTAATAATTCCATTTTACAA
>CALFWW010000163.1 GCA_937928575.1 uncultured Saprospiraceae bacterium
AGAGATTTTAGGGTTTCTAGAAAATGATACCTTAGTTTTTGATGTGGCTGCATCCAATTTCACAGAAGTCTTTCACGATTTAGATTTGAACGGCAAATTTTTCTTACAAGGAGACAATGCATTTCAAGTTGAATTTGACGACTCTGATATTTTCTTTTTAAACGAAGTCTGGAGAATTAATTCTGACAATTACATTCGATTTGGAAAAGGATTTGTAGATGCACAGAACTTTATAATGGAACATGATAATCAAAAAATAAAAATCAAAAGCTATGAAGAAACTGGAATTGATTTAACACTCCAAAATTTTGATTTAGCTTTCGCAGACTCCCTCTTTAATGATCGTAATTTAAGTATCGGTGGATACTTTAACATACAAGCAAAAGCGGATAATATTTTTAAGCTGGAAAATATGGAGGCAATGTTGGAAATTGATAGCTTTTTAATCAATGGGAAAAATTGGGGAAAAGTAATTATTGATGCACAAGCGCCAACGATTAAAGAACCTATTAATGCGATCGTTTCGCTCAGCAAAGATGATTATGAAATGTATGCAAAAGGTATTTATAATCCACCTAATTCTATTGAAAAAAGATTCGTAGAAAACTTTTTCAGTTTTGACA
Source organism: uncultured Saprospiraceae bacterium (assembly GCA_937928575.1). Taxonomy (GTDB): domain Bacteria; phylum Bacteroidota; class Bacteroidia; order Chitinophagales; family Saprospiraceae; genus CALDGQ01. The sequence goes on from CALFWW010000163.1 coordinate 624, forward strand.
TAGAAACCATTCGTTTTCCAATCAACTTCCTGGATTATTATATCGGTTCTGGTGTGACCGGTACCGAGGGGATGGTTAATGCCAAGGCAAGACTTTGGGGGGAACCGAAGGAACTCAACATAGATGGATTAGCGGCAGTTGAAGCAGTAGAAACCACTTTAAATTATCTAGGAGTCAGATATTCGATTCCTCAAGGTCGAGCACGTATAAGTAATACTGGAATTATTGCAGAACCCAATTCTTACATCTATGATCCTGATGGCAATTCCGCATTACTAGAAGGTGGTCTATCTCACAATCGTTTAAAAGATTGGGGCGTAAACGTGAAAGTATCATCGGATAAATTTATTGCATTAAATACCACAAAAGAGCAAAATCCATTGTACTATGGAACTGGGGTAGGAGCGGCTGATCTTGAAATTACCGGTTCCTTTAAACAACCTAATTTTTATATCAATGCGAGCACCTTGGCAGGAACACTCCTAAATATTCCTTTGACATCGAGTAGCGAAGCTTCAGAGGTAAGTTTCATCACTTTTAAAGACAAAAATGAAGTGGTCGATTCGACAATAAATGCAGAAGTAAAGAAATTGTTGGGGCCTTCTGTAAACATGAATCTGACTATGACACAAGATGCTGAAGTAAAATTAATTTTTGATGAACAAGCAGGGGATATTATTAAAGGTAAAGGAGATGGAGATTTACAAATTAGAGTGTCGCCTAGTGGAGACTTTAGGATGTATGGAAATTATTTTATCCATTCTGGTGAGTATTTGTTCACTTTGTACAATATCGTTAACAAACCATTTACGGTAGCAGAAGGTGGAACCATTTCTTGGAGTGGTGATCCTTTTAAAGCGCAAATTGATCTAAACGCAACCTATAAATCATCAACGGCTCCTTATAATTTTATTACAGAATATTTGACAGCAAATACCGTAGCAGAAGCGGAGTCTCGTAATTCAACCAATGTCGATTTAAACATGCATTTATCTGGTGATCTTACAAAACCGGATATCACTTTTGATTTGAGTTTTCCTGATCTGACGGGAGAATTAAAAAATTATACCGACAGTAAATTGAATAGTATCCGACAAGAGGAAAACGAATTGAATCGTCAAATTTTCGGTCTCATCGTGATGAGTGGATTTCTACCTTCTGGAAATTTATCTGGCTCTGAGGTAGTGACAGGAATCAATACCTTGACGGAAATGTTGTCCAATCAATTGTCTATTTATTTAACAGAATATTTGTCTCAAATCATCACCAATAACAAAGTAATTTCGAGTATTGATTTTGACATGAATTATAATATTTATAATCCTGGAGAATTTGATGCGGTCAAAATTACAGATCTCTCTGCTTTAAATAATGAATTGCAATCAAATCTGAAAACAGCCCTCTTTAATGATCGATTGTATGTAAATGTTGGTGGAAACTTTGACATCAACAACAATAACAGCGAAGGACCGACTGTGGATGAGTACATTGCAGGCGATGTTGTTGTGGAATTTGTGCTAACAAAAGACAGACGTTATCGAGCTAAATTCTACACCAGTGCCCAACCTTCTATTGAAGGTGGGCGAAATAACAAAACAGGAGTCGGTATCAATTATCGACGCGAGTTTGATACTTTGAAAGAATTGTTTACACGTACTAATAAAAAGAAAAAGAACTAACCGCTCTTGCAATGAAAAAGAAGGTATGCTCTCTTTTATTATTTTGTCAAATTTTTGTGATTCAATTGAATGCTCAAATTAAATTTGCAGTTGCTGATTATCAAATGATTCATGAAAATATTGAGCAACATATTGTTACCAATCAGCCAGTATACATTGAAATAAATGCTCTATTTGATTCGATAAAAATGCAATGCATTCCATTTATTCAAAATGAATTTCAATGGGCACAAAAGCGAGTAGATGGTGGGTGTCTTTCTCTTCAGGAAACTCAATTAACCGAAAATTATGTTATTTACTTGAGAGACGAAATGCTCGGAATGGAAAAAGATTTTGAAGCTATAGAAAATCTAAGAGTTCAAAAAGAATTGTTGTACATAAAGGATTTATCTCAAAAATTGATTGAAGAGCGAGCGAGATTCGAAAAGATAAATTTTGTAATGGAAAACAAGAAAGTGCTATATCAAGATGAAGAGATATACGACATAACAAAAGAAATAATTTCAGAAATATCCAAAGTCAAGGACCAAGTTAATCTTGATGCTATTTTTGTTGAAATAAAACCTTTGATTAATAAATTTAAAAAACGAAAAAAGGATTTTCTGTTCTTGAATTATGAAGACTACCGGGTGCAATTCCCGCTTGATGCATCATCGGAGCGTGAGTCATCAAAAGACAATTAGTTTCAATTGAAAATTAAAACGCCCTCAACGTATGCATACGTGAGCGCGTCAATTTATAATTTATAATTTAAATTTTTCAATTTGCTTCCTCAAAGGTCCATCTGCTTAACATACTTTACTCTAAGTTTTTCATATTCCGCTTGCGTGATGTGACCATCTTCCAATAACTTTTTGATGTTGATTAATTTTTTCAAAATCTTTTCCTCTTTAGAAAGCTGTTCTGCATAAGCTTTCAAATCCATCTCCTTTATATTTTTCTTTTGGTTTCTCAAATTGGAAGCGTATTGTTTTCCAATCTCAAATTCTTCTTTGAAAAATTCTTTGGCCAGATCTAAATCAATATCCGCTATGTCGATATTCTCATGAAAAAATCTGGCAGTCACTCTACCAAGCGCATAGGTCGTAGCACCATTTATAACGGCACTTGAAAGTCCACCTGCAACGGTTCCAACTCCCGGAATTATTTTAATTAATGAAGATCCCAATTTGGCTGCGGAAGCAGTAGCTATTCCACTGATGAAAGCTTCATTTCTTTGCTCGTAATTGTTTTTATTATAAGCGATACTCAGTTGTTTAAGCATCTCGTGATGAATCGCACAGACCAGGACAATGTCAATCAATGGAATGGGAACAACAGAAATACCCATTGAGAGGATGACATGTCTTTGGATTATTTTATCAGCTTTATCAGAAATCATAGTTACGCATTGAATTTTGAAACGGATATAAAATTAAAGTAATTATTTAATCCTTGCAAATGGAAAATTAATCACTTCGATTTCAATTTTAGAGCGATAAGTTACCATCATTACAAAGACAATAATACCTAACAATTAGTTCCTCAAAATCTTCAATAGTCCTTCATTGATATTTTGTCGATGTCAGATCCAACCTGTCTTTTAGCGACGACGCGGGAAAGACCTACGACGATAAGAATGTGATACTGAAGGAAAAGAAGTGTTTTAAAAATTAAAAGTAGAGCGGTCAAGTTTTAATTATAAAACCAAAAGTTCTCCATTACTCGTATATAATGTAGCGGCGATCTTTAGTCGCCGAAAGAGAAGGTTCAAAAATTCGACGAATCAAGAATTTATTCAGCCTTTAATAATTACTAATTAAGAAAACCATATTTAAATCAAATTCTGTTGACTCCACTCATTTTAACATAAATTCAATTGCTAAAATAAAGTTTCTCCCATACCAATTTCGTAACTTGGTTGTTAAAATATCTCATAGATAGATTCTTTCTCAAAATTAAAAGGACCAATTATGAAAAATGGGTTAACAACTTTACTTTTCTTTCTTGCGGTTACACTTAGTACAGCTCAAGAAGTTAGCGATTGCGATATGATGATCAGGGCTATATTGGGAAACCACTACCATTTTTACACTTTGTCTGATGAACAGAATGATAAATTTTGTGAATTATATAAATCGATAAAGGCAGAGTCAAATGATGTAAGAGGTCAAAATTTTGATGATGAAATGGATTCCATCCAAGATAAATTATGGAGCCAAGAGGATCAACTATCAGAAATATTTACTCGCCAACAACTTATGACTATTAAGTCGAGAAGGCACGTGTTTTCAAGAGATAGAAAAATTCAAGAAGAGAAAAGAAGTGCCTACAATCGCACTTATATGAGAATCGAAACTTTCAAACAAAATACAGTCGTACCAGTTGTAAAAGAACAGCGTGTCAAATTGGATCAATATATTTTAGATGAAGATAAAATTGAAATTGTCAAACTGAAATCTGATATTCAACTGTACAATAAAAAGAGACAGGAGTATCATCAATTGCTAGATTCTTATTTTCCGAAACTCAAAAAAGGTCAGAAAGTAATTCCTGAGGAGCGAAAACAAAGAAATATCGCTTTCAATAAATTGATCAATTCTGAGGATTTTAAAAAATTGACGGAAGAGCAATATTCTATTGAAGAAAGGAAACAAAGATTGGTCTCAACTTATAACAATGAAGTGACGGATTTAATGGATGAGATCAGTAGTCAACGAAGTACATGGGAAGACAAAATCATGAGGTATTATAAGGAATTCTACAGAGAAGATCCATTAAGAAATTATGATGAAGCGAGTTTTATGAAAAGATATGAAGGGGAACATCGGATCCAGAAAATAGATCATGAAAGCTCTGTTTTTAAAGCCCATTTTATTTTGGATGATTACGCTATTGATGAAACAACCCATGAAAATGACTTACAATTCAATCATAAGGTATTTATTTTTCCAAATCCAGCGAGCACAACACAATCTCTGACTTTTACGACCAAACAAAATGGGGTAGTGAAAGTGGATGTTCTTGACCAATCTGGAAAATTTGTAAAGCAGTTGTTAAACGAATATAAAACTGCAGGAACTCATAAACTTGAGGTAGACTTATCTAATTTATCCGACAATGTGTGTTTTTACATCATTACAAGTCCGGATGGAATGAGTGCTTCCAAAATATTAATTCACAAATAGAATGATTATCAGGCTATCGCTTCACTACTCGTAATGTCTTCACACCATTACCCACTTGAATTCTAGCAAAATAAATTCCTGAAGGGATACCATGTGTATCAACATAAATCTCATGCGGACCAGCTTCCATATTTTGACTAGTAATTACTTTAATCGTTTTTCCGAGTACATCCGATAGATCAATTTTGACATATTGTTTTTCCAAAATATTGAAAGTAATATTGAAATTTTGGAAAAATGGATTTGGGCTCGCTATAGCATCTTGAATGATTGTAATCTCCTTGTTATTAGACGAGGCACATTCACTTAATACTGGTACATATTGAAAGTCATTGGTCAGTAGCATTTGTACTTTTTCTTCTGGTACTTCAAACCAATCCATCAAAATAGATCCATATATCCATCTAAAATCATACTGCATAGGGACGCCTTCTTCCTCATCGACCTCTTGTCCAATGACCGGATTGTCTCCGATAATTCCAGCATTTATGCAACTACCAAAAACCATCATTGGCGCTGCTGAACCGTGATCTGTACCCACTGCTGCATTTGAAATTATCTTCCTTCCAAATTCTGAAAAAGTCATCCCAACCACTCGCTCATCTAATCCTTGTGCTTTCAGATCTTCTTGGAAAGCAAAAATTGCATCTGATAATTCTTTCAATAATTCGGTATGCTCTCCTAGTGTCGGGTCTCCTTCAACTACTTGATCGCCATGAGTATCAAATCCACCTAATTTTAAAACATATATTTTTGTTCCGAGTCCACCAGAAATTAACTGAGCAACCGTTTTCATTTGTTCCGCCAACTCCGTATCCGGATAATTATTGGCAGAAGAGCCCGCATTCATCGCTTCTACGACCCGTTCTCCATACAAATTTGACTTCTTAAAAGTTTCGATCACAAAACCGATTTCAGAACCATAACAATCATCTTGCTGATCGACTTCTACACCTGTTGTCAGTCCACCAATGTTGTTGGTGTCGATGATCGCCATACTAAAATTGGAATCCATCCCTTGACAAGTACCTGAGATTGATTTTCCTAAAGTAATTGCAAATGGATCTGGGCAATCTGCATTTGGATAGTTGGCAGGATAACCAGGAAACGCATCGTCCAAATATCTGCCGACCCAACCAGTATTTAAATAAACATCCGCATCCGCACCAGTATTCCAAATATCTGCGGAGCGAAAGTGGGAGCGATTCTGATCTGGGTAACCAACTCCTTGTACCAAAGTTAGATTGCCATTGTTGTATAAATTTCTGACACCTCCCATTGCTGGGTGTAAACCGATAGTATCCGTAAAATCTAACAAGTTATTTTCGGGAATGATCACATTTTGTCTGGCATTAAATAGATTGCTATAATTATCTAGCGGGACAAATGAATTGAGACCATCGTTTCCTCCATTCAAATCAATCAATACCAAAACTCGATCACTATCTCCATTAATCATAGAGGACATTAGTTTCGATGGCATTGCAGATACACTGAAACCACCAAAAAATGCAGGCAATGTAAATGCAGTTGTATTTCTAAGAAAAGACCTTCTTTTCATTTTATTCTTTTTTGGTGTTTAACTTAATTGGAATTCAGGAACGGAGATCATTGCAAAGAAAAAATCATT
>CALFWW010000164.1 GCA_937928575.1 uncultured Saprospiraceae bacterium
CAATCTGGTAACCATGCAAAAGGAGCAATCACCAAAGAGAAAACAGGGCCATAATGATTTTGATCGAAATAGAGGGCTTTATATTTTCCGTAGAGTGTTACTTGCTCGATTAGGTGATAGAAAACGTTTTTGTAGATCAGATAGTTGTTGTATAGATGTGGATCGCCGATGGCTTTTAGTGCTGCTATTAATCCGAGGATTATCCATAGGATGATGACGTACTTTTTGTTGGATAGTAGGTTTAGTTTCATTTCACGTGCTCTTCTCAAACGGTTTCACCATTTGTTGGCATTATATCCTTTCTTTGGAACTTTTAAGTCAAGGGGTCTTATACAAAATGTAGTCTATAATTACGGTTCTCTTTGAGAATAATTTCCCGATCTCTTCGTTAGAAAGCCCTGCTTGGCGCAGTCAGGCAGGCTCGCCGTAACTAAGGCTATGTCTACGTTTTCTGCCTCGATCTCGAAAAATTTTCCTTCCAAATATATCCGCACTTTTAGACTACAATTTGTATTAGTTAATCAAACAATACCATTGAAAAGAAATTTTGTTTAAAAGCATTCTTTCTTTTCAATGGCAATTCTAAAAATTTAGTGCCTAATTCTTCTCGTTTAAAAACCAGGCAAACCGAATACTCCCCCATCTAACATTCGTCCCACTTTCAAATTCCTTCGTCAAATAAGTCTGCGAAAATTCAAAATAGTACTTTCGAAATTTCATAATCAATCCATAATTACATTGAAACGTACTGCGATTGATATCCTCATCAGCAATCGTGTATGGACTCTTGACATTTAAAACACCACCTTGCAAATTGGCATCGTAACCAATAAAATTGATTAGTGGTTGTATGAAGAGATATAATTGAAAAGGCTTTGCAGCTGATTCAGCATAAATAGAACGATATTTCCCAACAACTAAATTACATCCTAAAGCAGCATTCGTAAATAAAGTGCCAAGTTCTATTTTAGCATCTCCATTGAGCACCGCGTATTTTAAATTCAACAATTCTTTTTCGAAATTTACTTGATAATTCAACACAAAGTCATTTCTGATTTGATGTTTCCAGCCATTCGGAATGGTACTATCTGTTAGTTTATGAATAGCCACTTGGGTTTCCTTACCTAATGTCGATTGACCAATCATACCGATACTCAATGCAGAACTCAGTCGAATCCGCTTGACTGAATTGGTTGCAATCACAAAACTCTTGATAACCGTCGCTGAAGAATAAGGCCGATCTCCAATTTGGATTTCAGGACTTCCTATATCCTTTGGTGTAAAACCAATCCCCTCAATTGTCAATCCGTATTTGTTATGTTCATTTACAAATCTGACCAGCAGATAATTAATTGGGTTTTTATTCAACCATGGAGCAACGAATTCGAAACTATAACCTTGTGTGTAATTCCGATCTGTCGAAACAAACAGGTCATTTTCATAATTGATACGAAAATAATGATCGCTGTCCATATTTCGAAAAGCGTTGACATGCTCAATTTTTTGAGCCGAACTGATATTCGAGATTAGCAACAAGAGAAAAAATATAAACAAGGATTCTTTTGTAAACAAAGTGCTGGTTGTAAAATTAAAAATAAAACTCTTTTTTACATCGTAGGTACTATCGCAATTGATTTACATCAGGTACCTTTTAGTGATCAACTTCTTTTAAATATTTATCTAACAATAGCCACATCTCCTTTATACAACAACACACTACCGTCAATGAAAGCGACTTGTGTATAATAAGTAAACACTGCTGGTTGTAATATTTCACCTTTAAAAGTACCATCCCAACCATGGCTTAAATCATTAGGTTGGAAATTGGTATCTTCATAAATGAATTCTCCCCATCGATCAAAAATTCTGAATAGCAACACTTCCTCAACACTGGCATCCGCAAAAATAGTCAGGACATCATTTTGTCCATCTCCATTGGGTGAAAAGACATTTGGGATGTATACATTTCGATCTTTAACGACTGTAATGAGAATTTCATCAGCTATTATGCAATTATTGGTATCTGGAATAGATAGTGCATATAATGTTGTATTAAGTGGAGTTGCAATCGGGCTGCCGCAATCATCACAAGATAAGGTCTCAGTCGGAGTCCAATTATAAACAATGGGATCTGCATTTATCGTAGTTTGAGATTCTATTTCATAGGAGTCTCCTAAATTTATGGTCACGTCATCTGGCAAGACCAGCACCGACTCTTCAGGTTGTGTTATTTCAAACGCCTGGGAATAATCACACGCCTCATTGGAGTAATAAAGTTGGTATTGTCCTGCTGCTAAATCGTTGAATACTGGAATATTTTGATAATTCACACCATCCAAACTATATTCATAAAAACTACCTGCATCATCCACCAAAACTGCCCCATCTTGATCTCCATAACACAATACATCCTGAATTTCGAAATTCAACTCAGGAGTACTTAATGGCGACAGTACTTCTATAGAAGTTGTATTGGTACACCCATTTCCATCAATTACATCTAATGTGTAAATTCCTGAAGGGACATCTAACAACTGATTTGTATTTGCATTGTTGTAATTCCATTGGTATTCATAGGGCCCCACTCCTTCCACTACATAAGCCTGAATACTTCCCAAATCAGTTGAGTCACAAGGAATTGCTGTTAATTCTAGCGCTACCAGTGGCAGATCATAAAATTCAACTTTCACAGCATCCAAGGTATCACAACCTGTAGTATTTATTGGGTTATTAAAATAAAGACCTGGTTCGCTGATCATTTCACCAAAAACGGAAACTTCTTCTCCTTCACAAATAAAAATTTCTTCTGCTAATTCTTCTATCACAACAAATTCATTATTAGAAAGGTCAAAAATTGAAGCACCAGTTGGATAATTCACTTCACCCAAAGTAATTGCATTGTTGTATTCAATATCAGTCATTGGAACATCAAAATCATAAACCAAAGTAGTATCAACACAAACAAAAAAAGTATCAGGGCATTGAGTAATTTCAATTGAAGTAATTAACTCACCTTGTGATTTTAAATCTAATTGATAAGGATCGACACATTGTGCCGCACAATCGACACGGGTAACAATCACTTCAATTTCTCGGAATCCTAAATCCAAATAATTAAACCCATCAATCTGGTCAGGGCTTCCCCATCTCATCAAACTCGCTGAGATATTGGATTCATCAGAAGAAGCAAAATTGATATTCGAAGGGTCTAAATTTTGGGGCATGAAATTATTGGGGTCTGGTACAACGAATAACTCGGTGCCTCGCTTATTGAAGTACAGATTCCCATCATATCCTGATTCCAAGCCACTCACATAAGTCCACGGTGCGGTGCATTCACCTGCTGCACAACCTTTCCCATCCTCAATTGTGTATACATTGTTGGGTGTAGTCTGTATTTGCAGCCTTACTTCTAATGGATTAGTAGCTAAATCAACTTGTGCTAAATAAGTCAAATGAGTTGTGTTTCCAAGACCTGGAAATCCACCACCGTTCATATATAGAAAACGACCGTTTGGACTGAATTCGATGGCTGCATATTTGCGATCCAAATGTTTTAGAAAGGAAAAATTCAATGTGGTATCAGCCGCGATATTACTTACAAGATCTGAGGAAGGCAATAAACTGGTGAAATCATTAGGACCACCATCTGCCACCAGCATCAGTTCATTCGACTTAATGACTCTATAATTGGTATTACTAAAATCAGCAGCATCAAATAAAAACACATCCGCTATATTTATGTCTTGGTGTCGAGTATTTATTGCAACAATATCCTCACGCGGACTCAACTCAACAGTTGATTGTGAAATCGAAAGCTCCCACCAATCACTTGGTACATTTCCGGTATTGGCTTCAAAAGTAATTCCATTGGCATCAATCATAAATCGATCTAAAGAAATAAACGCTTCTTCGAAGTCGCGACGACAAGCGTAGAGAAAGTGAGCATTCAAGTTTCCATTGGCAGTACGGGACACTGCTTTTCCATCCACATATCTATATGCAACTCCATTGTTATCGGTCAAGATTTGATCTCGTTGTATCACATTCAAAACACCCGTTGGTAAAAGCTGGACTCTTGAATATAAAATCCTTGCTGGATTGTATATCGGGTCATAAGGCCCTGTCATCGTACTCCATTCGCTATAGATGATGTACCATTCGTTTGAAAATCCGGGTACTTTGACCACTTGAATTTCTCCGGTCCCATACATTGCATTGAAGCCGCCTCCATTATTAGTATTTTCTGTCAACAATTCATTTCCGAGTCGACCATAAATAATTAAACTATTCGGGTCAGATCCCCCTTTGTGAAATACGACAAATGCCAATGCACCACAATTATCGAAGCCAGCATGTAGTTTGCTTTTATTTGGAAAATCAGTGTTAGGAATTTCTTTTTCTTGATACGGTAAATTTCTCCAATCGAAATAAGCGATATTATCACTTGCTTGAGAACCACCAGGCCACATGGGCATCCCATTTCTTACAAAAACATCTAGAGCAATTGTGATTAGCACACTAAAGGTATCTTGACAAGTGGCATCTGCAGCAATTAAGCTTACTTCATAAAGTCCTTCATTATCAAACATGAAATCGAAATGCTCATCGGTACTTTGGAATACACCATCCAACTGCCATTCATAACTCACCGCATTTGTAGATGTATTGTTGAAATAGATAATATCGTTTGGACGAGCTTCGGTTGCGTTAGGGATAAAATAGGCTTCAACAAGACTTGTAATATTTTCAGCATGAGCAAAAACAGAGAGCAGGAGTAGCACACCAATAGCTAGTACCTTATTGAAGATTTTAAAACCAGTTGATGTGAAGTGTTTGTTCATTTCTGGGAGTGCAATGTACTTGTCTTAAAAGTAAAGTTAAGCTATTTTTTTGTGGTTTGCATTACGAAAATAGATCCTTAAAAGGACTGAAAAAAATTTAAGTTCATTCGATGCTTAATGTTGAGCCCTTTCAAGGATTAGAGATCATATAACGTACTGAATATCTGTGGAAATGGAAAAAATATATTAATTTACCTCTCTATTATTTTAACAATATATTTTCTAATCTGAATGAAGAGTACAATTGAATTTTAAAGTCAACAGATGAATTCCGAAGAAATTCTAGATGAGCAGCAACTAAATCCGAAAAAGAAAAACACAATTTATCCTTATTGTTTAATCTGGGGTTTTATTCCAATTTTAATAATATGGATTATAAAAGATGATTTTCCTAACAGCGCAATTGATATTCAAATGCATGATACCTATTTTGTTATTGCTAAATCGTTTATTTTATCTTCACTTGCTATATATTTTGGAATAGTCGGTTTTATTTATTGGTGCTTAAGAAAAGCGAACATTAGAAATTGGTTAACAAATTTACATCTTGCAATTACCTTGTTATTTATTCCTATTCTAATCCTTCTTTTCACTAAGATATATATTTTCGTATTACCATCTGAGATAAATTATGTTGTTCCATGGTTGATTATTGCATTTATAATCGGTCAATTATTATTTTTATTAAATATTTTGATCCAACTTCTGCGAAAATTTAAAATTATAGGTGGTGACTATTAAAACATTGAAGATTTTCATCACATTATCGTGCAAAAGAACTATTAATTACTTCATTATTTTTTTCTGGATCTTCAATTTTTCCTAGACCTGTCTGCGTATCTGCGAATGCAGCTAGGCAGGTGAAAAAACAGCTTGCCTTGAGTTTGTCGAATAGGAAGCAAAAAAATCACCGCGCTGGCTTATATTATAAAAGCGATTGCCTAAATATTTACCCAAAATTTAAATTACTCCACACAAAATCTCGAAACTCGCAACACTTTCAGTGGCTCAAACAGCGATCATTTTTTCTTCCCACCGCACTTCTAATACAGATTGAACCCCAAAATAGCGGTTATCTATGAGAAAAAATTTTCGATATCTGCGTTGAAAATAAAGTCATGTACTTTTGCAATGCAAGCCAGCGCGGTAACTAAGGCTATGTTTACGTTTTTCGCCTTAATCT
>CALFWW010000165.1 GCA_937928575.1 uncultured Saprospiraceae bacterium
CTTCGTTAGAAAGCCCTGTCTGCTTGGCGCAGTCAGGCAGGCTCGCCGTAACTAAGGCTATGTCTACGTTTTCTGCCTTGATCTCGAAAAATTTTCCTTCCAAATATATCCGCACTTTTAGACTACAATTTGTATAAGTCAGTAAAAAATTAGGATGCATTCATTATGTAAAAGAAGATAACTTCTTGAAGCTATTAAAGATGAAATAAAATTTATCAATCGAAAACAGAACCATAAGCAATTAATCCAACCTGAACGAATCAGAACTTGAGCAAATAGAAAGGCAATTCGGATTTAAATTACCTGAAGTTTATAAAAAATTGATGACCAATTATCCTCAGGATTTTAAAGAATTGGGCGAACCTTACAATGGTGCTTCTTGGCTTTATTTGAAATTGGAAATGCAAGATGTTTTGGATGCCAACCAAATATTCAGGGACGGATTTGAAGGAGAAAAATTCACGAAATACATGTTCGTAATAGGTGAAGATGGATGCGGTGGCTACTTTTTTATTTCAACAAATGAAAACTCTGGGAAAGTCTACACCATCAACCATGAGACCAGTGACTTCGACCTATATTCAAAAAAAGAAAAAGACTATGATTGGACTCACCCAAGAATGATGGCAGCTAAAAGCCTTCAAGATTACGAAAATGATGTTAGAAATATGTTGCAAAGTTTTGAAAAAGACAGGTTAGAAAATGAAGAAGAATAACTGAAAAACAAACTAATCACCAATAAGTATAAGCAGAAATGAAATGAGTCAAATCTTAGATGATGACAGAGAACCACAAAAGAATAATGGCTCGAAAATAATACTCGGTCTGCTCCTGATTTTTATGAGTTGGCTATCTTTTGGTGTTGGCTATTCAGTGTCCTTACCATATAGTTTAAATAGTGTATTGATTTTCGCAAGTCCAGTCCTATTTATTGGAGGGCTTATCTTAGCATTTCTTTCCCGATGAAAAGTAAAATTATAAATCCCCTACCGACGACGCCCACTATAATGCATCGCCTCTCCCTTTCCAAAACTATAACTATACCCCAAAGAAATAAATCGTCCACGCATTCTCGATGAGAATAAATACCGGTCAAATTGATCAATGGTGGTTTGTCGAACACGGGAAGCAAAAATATCACGAACACTAAAATTCAACACACTTTTTCCGCCTTTCAACTTGTATTTCAAACCAAAATCTGCGAATAAATTGTCCGCAGCGATTCCTTGAATAGTTTGCACTTCCGATTCATATCGACCAGTGATTTCAACGTCCAATGCTTTTGAAAATTTGTATTTCGTGGTCAATTTTCCAAACCATTGATTGGTGGTGAAATCAAATACTTGCCCTTGAAATGCTCCTTTCCGGATAAAGATATTGTAGTTGGCATCTCCATTAATCACCAATTTTTTGGACGGAGCATATTTAAAATTAACTTCCAAACCAGGTGCTTTACTAGTACCGATATTCAGTGGTTGCCAAAAGTTGATGCCGTCTTCAAAAGTGGAAACACGATCTATTTTGTCGGTGGTAAGTCGGTAATAAAGATTGGTGTTGAACGAAATATTATCCATGATAAAGATGGCTCCGAATTCATAACTATCAGTATATTCAGGCAACAAATCCGGATTCCCGAAACGTACATTAAAGTTGTTTCTGATATTGAAAAACGGATTCAGATCCCATAATCTCGGTCTAAAAATTCGTCGGGAATATCCCAATTGAAAAGAGATATTTTCTCTGAGTTTGTAAGAACTATGAAAGGAGGGAAAATAATCCGTGAATTTTTGACTGTTACTTTTTGAAGTGTTGACCAAAAAAGTATTCAAATCAGTATGTTCCATTCGCAGTCCTGCTTTGATACCCCATACCGCTTGTTCATACGCAATGGTGGAATAGACCCCCAAAACATTTTGAGAATATTCAAAAATATTGGTCAGTCCCTCATCAATAATAAAATCACCTTCAACATTCTGATTACGGACTTCATAATCATTACTGACATCGTTTGTCAAGTATTGTGTACCCGTCTCCAAAGTCCAATGCGCATTAAATGGTTTTGTGTAATCCAAATTGAAGGTATACTTTCCTTCTTCAAAATTAGTAGCAGTCGTTTGATTTGGTTGATTGCTGACTCCTTCAATATTTTCGGTACTAAAAGCAGAAGACTGGTCTTTTCCAAAATACCGTCCAATTGCACTAAACAACAATTGATGTTCTTTATTATCTTCAAACTCTCTTTTATATTGCAACTCATATTGAAGTTTCGGATTAGTGGCTTCGGTGACTTCCGTTCTTTCCCATGTTGTCAAATTTTGCTGTTCACGAGATTCGAATGTTGTGTTGGATGGCTGATCTTCAACTTCAAACGCAAAACTACCAGAAAGTGTAATGACATTCAATGGGTCTATGTAGTAATCAGTTCCCAACACGATGTTATAAAAATTTTCATTTCGAAATTCTTCACCCATCGAATAAATCTCCGTATCAAAAAATAAGTCCCGATTGATATTTTCAGTCTGTGTTGGTAGTTCACGATATCCAACACCACCTTGTGTGAAGAGATTAAATTTTTCCGTACGATTGTTGACACTAAAACCAATACTGTGATTATGCGGAATTCCAGTGTTAACTGATACAGAGCCATTAACTCCTTTTTTCTCCTCCTTTTTCAAAACAATATTGATGATCCCCGCAGTACCTTCCGCCTCGTATTTAGCAGACGGATTGGTAATGACTTCGACTTTTTCGATCATCTCTGCAGTGATCGTTCCCAATGCATTACTGGAATCATCCGACAATACGGAAGGTTTGCCATTGATCAAGATCTGAACACCGCTTGCTCCTCTCAAAGTGACATCTCCTTCTATGCTAACATTGACCGATGGAACATTATTCAACAACTCCAACGCACTGGCACCGGAAGAACTTAAATCACTTCCAACATTAAACACCCGTTTATCTAATTTAAATTCGGTTGTAGATCGTTCTTCTGTGACGATAACTTCATCGAGTTGTTTGGCATCAGCTCCAATTAAAATATCTCCTAACGATGCCACCTTGTTGTCAAA
The DNA here is from genome assembly GCA_937928575.1 of uncultured Saprospiraceae bacterium. Classification (GTDB taxonomy): domain Bacteria; phylum Bacteroidota; class Bacteroidia; order Chitinophagales; family Saprospiraceae; genus CALDGQ01. Next base: position 3,072 of record CALFWW010000165.1, read on the forward strand.
AGGAATGTCCCTAAATACTTTTGTTTCAAATCCAATAAAACTTATTTCAAGAAATACATTGGTATTAGACAATTCGATTCGGAATTCGCCTCCATTGTCAGTGGTCACCCCTTGAACTAATTGATCATCCACAGTTTGCTTGACCACGACCGTTGCAAAATCAATTGGTGTCAAGGAGGAAGCTTCTACAACTTTACCTGCGATGACATATTGAGCATTGAGATTCAATACTTGAAATAAGGCACAAAAAATTATTAAAATTCTCATCATAATTCTACCATTTGCATTAGATTACAAATATCCGCTTTTATTAGTCATTCGAAGAACAAAATGAACGTTGTCAATATAATTCGTATCCCGAAACGAAGGTCATTTCTTTTTTTTCGACAAAACAATTAACTTAATGCACAATTAATTTTAAAATATACTACCTCAACATGCAGAAAATCAACCAACAAGGAATCAAGTATTCCGTCATTACCGTAGCGCTAGCTGGATTTTTATTTGGGTTTGATACCATCGTGATTTCTGGTGCAGATCAACCCATTCAAAAACTTTGGAATACCGGAGACTGGTTTCACGGTGTTTTTATCATGTCCATGGCACTTTGGGGAACTGTCTTTGGTGCTTTACTAGGAGGAATTCCTTGTGATAAATTTGGTCGAAAAAACACCTTGTTTTGGATTGGAATTTTATATCTAGTCTCCGCGCTAGGTTCTGGACTAGCGACCAATCCTTATGTATTTTCATTTTGTCGTTTTATCGGTGGGCTTGGAGTTGGGGCCTCTTCAGTCGCTGCACCCATTTATATTTCTGAAATTGCGCCAGCCAAAAAAAGAGGAAGTCTTGTTGCCACCTATCAATTCAATATTGTATTTGGGATATTAATCGCATTTTTCTCCAATTATTTAATTGGATTATATATGGGAGAATCCGCTTGGCGTTGGATGCTCGGGATAGAAGCTATTCCTGCGGCCATATACTGTTTGATGATATTAGGAATACCGAATAGTCCACGATGGTTATTACTAAAGGGAAATGACGAATCTAGTGCCAAAGCATTGTTAAAACAGCTCGATCCAGATGGTGATATTGAAGAACGAATTGCAGCCATCAAACAATCAGTCCTAAAAACAAAGAGCAACTTTTTCTCAGGACAATATAAGAAACCAATCACGTTGGCTTTCTTATTGGCTTTTTTCAATCAAGTATCTGGTATCAATTTCATTCTATACTATGCACCTAGAATTTTTGAAACCGCAGGAATCGATCAAAGCAACACACTAATAGCATCCATACCAATTGGAGTAGTTAATCTCGTTTTTACAATGTTAGGAATGTATTTAATAGACAAAATGGGTCGTCGGCAATTGATGACGATTGGGTCGATCGGCTACATCATTACCTTACTAGGTGTGGCTTGGTCTTTTTATAGTGGTGCAGAAGGTTGGATCGTTGTTTTCTTTATCAGCGCTTTTGTAGGTGCACATGCTGTTGGGCAAGGTGCAGTTATATGGGTGTTCATCTCTGAAATCTTCCCCAATTCAGTACGTGCCAATGGTATGTCGTTAGGAAGTGGAACGCATTGGGTTTTCGCTGCCATTATTACCATGATCACACCTGCAGTTTTATCCGCTTTTTCACCTGTTACTATTTTTATGTTTTTTGCCATCATGATGTTCTTACAATTAATTTGGGTAAGAACAAAAATGCCAGAAACAAAAGGTAAAAAATTAGAAGACATTGAACTAGAACTAACCAACTAAAAACAAAATTCGTATGCCTTGTTTAAAACCAGCTCAATTTTTCACAATACTATTTTTAGTATTCATTACTTTTGGATGCAAGGAAACTCCTCCACAAGAGGTGCCTCCTAACAATACAATTTCAAATTCTTACAATGAAAAGCATCGTCCGCAATTTCATTTCACACCAGCTGCCAACTGGATGAATGACCCAAACGGCATGTTCTATCATGAAGGAAAATACCATTTATTTTACCAATATTTCCCAGACAGTACCGTATGGGGTCCAATGCATTGGGGGCATGCAGAAACTAAAGATTTAGTACATTGGAAACATCTTCCTATTGGCTTATACCCGGATTCCATTGGGTGTATCTTTTCTGGCGGTGCAGTGGTCGATAATAAGAATACATCGAAATTAGGGACGACCACCAACCCTCCCATCATTGCTACCTTTACTCATCATGATTTTGTTGGCGAAAAAGCGAAGTCAAATGATTTTCAAAAACAAAGTATAGCCTATAGTGTGGATGGGGGTTATAAATGGACCAAGTATAATGGTAATCCTGTGATTCCGAATACCGAAAAAATAAAAGATTTCAGAGATCCAAAAGTAGTATGGCATGAAGCATCACAAAAATGGGTGTTGGCATTAGCTGCTTATGATCGAGTCAAGTTCTATAGTTCTCCTAATTTGATCGATTGGGAATTCCTATCCGATTATGCGATAAAAGGCGACAACCGTTTGTGGGAATGTCCTGATTTATTTCCAATGAAAGTTGAAGGCACGAATGAAGAGAAATGGGTATTAATTGTTAGTATTCAGAAAGAAGCACCAAACGATGGAACCGCAACTTCTTATTTTATAGGTGATTTTGATGGAAAACAATTCAAATGTGATATAAAAGATCAGAAATGGTTGGATTATGGAACCGATAATTATGCTTTCGTTACTTGGAATAATATTCCCAAATCAGATGGACGCATCCTCGGAATTGGATGGATGTCCAATTGGCAATATGCTCAAATTGTACCTACCGAAAAATGGAGAAGTGCCATGACGATGCCAAGAGAATTGAAGTTGTATAATGTAAATAACGAATTCCACATATACAGTTCACCAGTCAAAGAATTTCAAAAATTAAGAGGAAAGACCACCGCATTAGACCAGATGACTGTTACGGAAGAAAAAGAATTGCAAGGACCATTTGACCCTACCCAATCAGAATTTGAATTTACCGTAAATTTAAAAAACACAACCGCTAATTCATTTGGAATCAAATTTCAAAATGATGTTGGGGAGTACTTTGTTATAAGGTTCAACAAAAGCGATGGGAAGATGCAGGTAGATCGAACCAACACCAACAGCAATAAATTTTCAGAAGCGTTTTACAAAAATATTCACGCTGCTCCTATCAATTTTGATAAAGAAACAATGAATATCCGACTTTTTATGGATGTGGCTTCATCTGAAATTTTCATAAATAATGGAGAAGTAAATTTCACCAATATCTTCTTCCCTTCGAAAAAGTTTGACAAAGTTGCTTTATTCGCAGAAAATGGAACATTGGATATATCAAAATCAAAAATATATGCACTGAAAAGTATTTGGAATTAAAGTAAATCACACTACAAAATGAACCTCAATAAAACAATATTTACACTTTTAGGCTTACTCCTCTGTTTGCAGTTTTATTCTTGCGCTCAAAAACAGTCCAAAAAAGTACTCCTGTTTTCAAAAACAGCAGCCTTTCGACATGAATCCATTGAATTTGGAAATCAAGCTATTACAAAACTATTAAACGCAAATTTGATTCAGGTAGATCACACAGAAGATGCCAATTACTTCACAGAAAATAAATTAAAACAATATGCAGCCATTATTTTCTTCAACACAACTGGCAATGTTTTAGATAATCAACAGCAGATAGAATTTGAAAAATATATACAAGGAGGTGGTGGTTTTGTTGGCATTCATTCAGCATCAGACACAGAGTATGAATGGCCTTGGTACAATCAATTAGTCGGTGCTTATTTTGATGGACATCCTCCTATTCAAGATGCCAACTTAAAATGCGCGAACAAAAATGAACTGTGCTGTAAACACTTACCAGAAATTTGGACATTAAATGAAGAATGGTATAATTTCAAATCCATCAACCCGGCTATTGAAGTCATTATGACTATTGATGAAGCTTCCTATGAAGGTGGAAAGAATGGTCAGCAACATCCTATTGTTTGGAAACATCATTTTGATGGAGGTCGATCTTTCTACACCGCAATTGGTCATAAGGAATCAACTTTTACAGACCCATTATATCTACAACAATTATTGGTTGGGGTTGAATTTGCAATGGGAAAAAAGTAAATAATTTTTAAATCCAATTAGTATATTTAAACAAGACTTGTAATAAAAACAACTTTAAATAACCAATTTATTGGCTGGCGTTTACAAATTCATTAAAGGAGGAGAACTTTTTGAAGTGGGTTTGGCTATTTTCTTCGGTCTTTGTCTGCTTGGAACCATTTACGCTGATAAGCAACGGTAATTAGCCGCTGATAACTTTTTTTTAACGCTCTTCAACAAAAAACTTTGCCTGATGTCATCTAACGATTTAAATAAACTTTCTGAACAACTTTTACTCTATGTCAAAACCGAAAAAGAAACGAAAACATTGCAAACCCAAATGCAAAATATTCCTGTCGAAAAAATAAACGCGGATTTGAAAACAGATGATATGAAAAAAGCATTTTGGATAAATTGTTACAATGCTTATTATCAAATCCTACGAATCGAAAAACAAGTTGACAAACAAGACATTTACAAAAAGAAGTTACTTACGATCGCACAAACATCGATGAGCCTGGATGATGTAGAACATGGTATTTTGAGAAAGAATAAATACAAATATTCACTGGGATTCTTCGGCAATATTTTTTCCTCAGGTTTTATTAAGGAGCATATGGTTGATCAACTCGATTACCGAATTCATTTTGCATTAAATTGTGGCGCTAAAAGTTGTCCACCAATTGCATTTTACAAATCCAACAATATAGATGCACAATTGGATTTGGCAACTCAATCGTTTTTGGAAGGAGAAACCGAATTTGATGATAACAATAAAATAGTTCACACCACTGCCCTATTCAAATGGTTTTATGCAGATTTTGGAGGTACCGACGGGATAAAGAATATCTATAAAAAGCAACTCGACAAAGACATATCTGATTATAAAATTAAATACAAAGAATATTCCTGGGAAGATGATCTAGGGAATTTTGCCTAACAGAAATAATTTTGGGTATAAATTGTTATATTTAAAAAAGAATATATTGTATGAAAATCCAATTGTTATTAATAATCTGTATAGTGACACTCAATAGTTGCACCAACAATGTATTGATGGGTTACTATTATCCTATTAATCAACACAAAGATGTCAAATACTATAAGTATACTTCTCCAAAATATCCTAAAAATAAAAAAATGCGATCCTATGTCCGAATGGAAGTCAATGAAAAAGATCGGACACTTTTAAAAAGATATCACAACGGGGAAAGAGAATTATACAATATCACAGAAGAAAAAATGATGGGCAATTATATTGAGCTTGTCAGTTATGTAGATTATAAAAAAGCTGGTACAGATTCATTTATCAGTCATGTAAAAAGTAAAGCTTCACGGATTACGAAAAATAAAATATACACAATCAACAAAAAAGAGCCCTACAGTTATATTGTTGAAATTAAAAATGAGGACGGAAAATTTCTGCTTGAAAAGAAAAGACAATTCGTAAAATATGAAAAAATAACCGTTCAAAATAAAAAGTATAAAACAGCAAAATTCAAAGACGAATATATCTATACAGGAATTGATCAAAATAACAATTTCAGTTTTATACAACATTCGTACTTCGCTCAAGGAATCGGACTGGTAAGATATGAACGTGTTTTAGATTCTGGTGAACTCCGAGTATTGGAGTTGACTCAAATTTTAAATCAAGAAGAATATAAGAAGGAGGTCGCTTTTCGAAGATGAAATTTTACAAAATAAAAAGCAGCACCAAATCAATGACACTGCCTCATTTTTTTAAATAAATAACATTTAACTTGCGGAAACTGGAGTCAATGCATATACTACACCACCGACTAAAGTAATCGCTAAAACCCAGTAAGCAGCACCCGACAATATCCATCCCAAGTCTTTTTTCTCAAACAAACCTTTGCTTACCAACACTGGTGCTACATAAAAGATGGCAGGAATGAATCCATGATACATTCCGTGAACAAATTGGCTCATGCCCTCCTCTGTATGACCTGCGTACCTCGATAATGCGTACGATAATACTCCTGCCATTAATAAGGCTCCAATCATCACCACCGGGTTCGCTTCCTTCAAATCGTCCTCCGTGAGACCAGCTCCCTTCATCCAACTTGTGCCTAATACTTTCGGATGGAACCAGACAAATCCTAGAACCATTACTAATAATGCGCCAACAATAATTGCTACATAATTCATAATTCGTATTGTTTTGATTTAGATAAAAAATTTAAGGTTGTTCGTCTAATTTAAAATATTTATTTGATTTTATTATCATTTTCTACAATAGATTATCATTGCTGTTGAACCATTTATTCTATCCATTCAATATTTTATATTAAAAGACGAAAATTCGCTAATTACGTGTATCTTCAGGTAGCAAATATTATCAAATTTTTAAAACCAACTTTGATGAAAATATTAAAATACTTACTCTTATTTATTATCGTGCTTACCTTGTTATTTTTTGGCAGAGGGCTATTAACACCATCTATTGCTTATGACGCTGAAGTGGTTGTCAATAAATCTGCAAAGGAAGCCTGGGCCGTAATGAATGATGTGGAAAATTTGCCAAAATGGATAGAAGGATATAAAAAAAGTGAATTGGTGAGCGGACAATTAAATACAGTAGGTGCGGTCTCCAATGTGTATGTACAACAAGGCGAGGAAGAAACGATGATGACAGAAACCATCAAAGCAGTCACTCCAAATGAACTATTGGCTATGAAATTTTCAATGGATTTTATGGACATGGATTACGAAATGAGTTTTAAAGAAAAAGATGGCAAAACAATCATTCGCTCCAATTCAGTGACCGAAGGCAATGGCATGTTTGCAAAATCTATGGTTGCATTTATGAAAGGTATGATGAAATCTCAAGAAGATGAAAATATGAAAAATTTGAAAAAATTAATTGACGGTAATACCAAAAATTATTTTCCAGAAATCACATCGGAAGCGACTGAACAAGTAATGGAATAGCTGTTGTTTTCCCTTTTTATCATTTTTAAAATTGAAGCAACAACTAAGTAATACGCTTTTAAAGTTTTACATTGCGGCTTCTAAAATTTAATTGAAGAAGCGAGCATTTATGACCACATTTGAACCCATCAATAACGGTTTCAATTCTGTTTTTAAAGTCAATCATTTGAGTGTTGGGCTTGTCGTTCCCATTGAGAACTATGGACACAGTACTGTTCCAACAATGCAACTACATTTGGAACGAGTCAAGTTGATTGATAGATTGGGATTTAAAGCGCTCTGGTTACGTGATGTTCCGCTTCATGTTCCCACTTTTGGCGATGCTGGGCAGACTTATGATCCTTTTACTTATCTTGGTTATTTAGCGGGTAGTACTTCGAAAATCGCACTTGGTACTGCCAGTATTGCCTTACCTTTGCATCATCCACTACATGTAGCAAAATCCGCAGCGACTATTGATCAACTTTCAAATGGAAGACTAATTCTGGGAGTTGCTTCTGGCGATCGTCCTCAAGAATATCCTGGGATGGGAATAGATTTTGAAAACCGGGGTGACAATTTTAGAGCAGCATTTGAATATATTAGAAGTGCCCAGGAAAATTTTCCAACTTTCTCCAATCACTTTGGAACATTAAATGGTCAATCTGATATTTTACCAAAACCAAAAGGCACAAAGATACCCATGTTGCTAACTGGCTACAGCCGCCAATCCTTAGAGTGGAATGCTGAAAATTCTGATGGTTGGATGAATTACCCTAGCAATTTTCAACAACAAGCTTACACAATTGCAGAATGGCGAGATATCATTTCAAAAACTCAAAAATTCAACAAACCTTTTATGCAGCCACTCTATGTGGTTTTGAATAAAGACGATAATTTCAAACCTCAAATGATCCAACTTGGATTTAAAATTGGAATGAATTATTTAATCGAATATCTTAATCAAATTCGTGAAATAGGTGTTAATCATGTAGCCATTAATCTCCGTTTTAATTCAAGAGATATGGAAACGACACTCAACCAATTGGCTGAAAAATTACTCCCACATTTTCATAAAACCTAAACACACCAAAAAATGAAGAAAACCATATTAATAACCGGTAGCACTGATGGAATAGGAAAATTAGCAGCATTGAAACTGGCTAAAGACGGACACCAGATTTTCATCCACGGAAGAAACGAAGAAAAACTAAACAATGTAATTACAGAAATAAAAAAATCAAGTAATCAAACAAACATTTCTGGTTTTATAGCTGACTTTTCTGATTTAGATGCCGTGAAATCGATGGCTCAAAAAATTACCAACGAGCTTCCAAAATTGGATGTACTGATCAACAATGCTGGAGTCTACAAAAGCAGTAATGACAGCAATAAAGATGGATTTGACATAAGATATGTCGTCAATTACTTTGCACCCTATCTACTAACCAGATCATTAATCCCATTATTGGAGAAAGGAAATGCACCTCGATTAATCAACCTCAGTTCCGCAGCTCAAGGACCAGTTGACTATTCAGCAATGACAGGAAACACAACAATAAATACCCATTCTTCTTATGCTCAAAGCAAATTAGCACTAACAATGTGGAGTTTTTATTTAGCAAAACAATTTCCCAACATCGTTGTCATCCCCGTCAATCCAGGTTCGCTCCTTGATACACGAATGGTAAGAGAAGGTTTTGGACGTGTCTGGTCTCCCGCCGATAAAGGTGCTGATATTTTATACGATTTGGCAGTGGATGAAAAACACAACAATAAGTCCGGACAATATTTTGATAATGACAAAGGTGGTTATGGAGATGCGCATCCTGATGCAGATGATCCACAAAAAATAAAAGAGCTGATCAACAAAACAGATTCAATAGTTAGCTAGACAACCTTTAGAAAATTGTTATTAGCATCTGTCTTGAACGAATATTTTATACAATTTCTTGTCCATTCAAGTCAAGGGCAAATTTAAATTGACAATAGTATTGCATTTTCAGTACTAAGCATTAAAAGTTTTGGAAATTATACCATATTTACTTGGAGAATAACAAACATAATTTATCAGAATCTTGTTATTTTAGAGCGATTCCAACATTAACATTGAAACCATACCTCATGATTAAAAACAAACTTTCAACCTTCCTCTTTTTGATGACCATTTGTAATTTCTGTTGGGCACAAGTTCCAATCGAGAGTTACGGGATCAACAGCTTTGGACAAGTCGAATTGGAAATACAAGCACAAGCAGATAAATATTATTTACTGACTGCAGTCCACGAACCAGATTTGACTTACAGTTCGATTGTTTCTATGACAATGGGAGTCGATGGATCGCTAATTATCTCTGAGCCCTCTGCAGGATATCAACAACAGAATTACACTATTACCGAACATTCTATCGCCAATCCGGATGACTCAGACGGAGATGGGATTGATGATATTGAAGAATACAACAATATGCCTACATTGGCACCTATTAATTTTGCAAATGAAGTCCCTTTTGTGGATGGCTCCAACTCAATTGATAATCACCTAACCTATTCCGATCTATCAGTAATTGAAGAAGAAATTTTTTGGGCGCCTTTTCTGAATAATCAAGAATTTGTCAAATTTGCTATCCTAAATCAAAATACAGATGAGCCAGAAGTATATTTCATCAATAGTGTAACCCACAATATACACGCTAGTTTCTTAGGTACGATCAATACTGCCGGTTCAGATATTACTACTGGAGAAATTGTTTATAATCCAAACAACATACTTCCGAATGGCTCAATTGGTAGCTACTCATTCAATTATTCTTTTGGAGATGCGTACCCTTTTGAAGAAACACAGCGGACCTACGAATTATTGGTTGCCAATATGCCTTTTTTGCAAAACAACATGCTACATTTTATCGGACAAGGATCAGAAGCGAATCATGAACAAAATTATGCAGCCGATTTTGTTGGCTCCAGAATAGATGTTGTTTTAGAAAGTGATGTTTTTAGTGAAATTGATTTTATCCCTTTTCATCAAGCGGAAGGATATGGTTTCTTTAAGGTGATGACCCTAGATGAAAATCCGGGTTCCAGAGATGTTGTTTTATATGATGCACTCCCGAACTCCTTGCCTCGTGTAGGTGGAATTATAACATCAGTCGTACAAACCCCATTGTCGCATGTCAACTTAAGAGCCATCCAGGATGATGTGCCAAATGCATACATCAAAGACCCATTAGCCATCGATTCAATTGCCAACTTGGTAGGTAACTATGTGTATTATCGTGTTGAAGATGATAATTATTTTATTCGGGAAGCGACCTTGGATGAGGTCAATGACTGGTATGAAAACATTAGACCTACGGAGCCGCAAGTACCCGTCCGTGATTTAAGTTTTACTGAAATATTACCATTAGATGAAATTGGTTTTGAGATGTCAACAGCATTTGGAGCCAAATGTTCCAACGTGGCAACCATGAGAACTTTTGGTTTTCCAGAAGGTACCATTCCAAACGGATTTGGTATTCCATTTTATTTTTATGACGAATTCATGAAGTTCAATAATTTTTATGAACGCGTGGAAGAAATGATTGCAGATCCTATTTTTATCACCGATCTGGAGACACGGATTGATATGCTGAAAGACCTTAGAGATGATATCAAAGATGCTCCAATGCCGCAATGGATGCTGGACGAATTACAAGCCATGCATGACGCATTCCCAGAAGGCACCTCTGTCAGATGTCGATCAAGCACCAATAATGAAGACTTGCCAGGATTTAGTGGAGCAGGATTGTATACTTCCAAAACGCAACATCCAGATGAAGGACATATTCAAAAATCCATCAAACAGGTTTATGCTAGTATGTGGAATTTCAGAGCTTATGACGAACGCGATTTTTATCGGATTAATCAATTTGTTGCTGCAATGGGCGTCTTATGCCACCCCAATTACCAAGAAGAAAAATCAAATGGTGTCGGTATAAGTATCGATCCAATTTATGATACAGAAAACACTTTTTATTTAAATACGCAAGTTGGTGAGTCCTTAATTACCAATCCAGACGCCAATGCGATTCCTGAAGAAATTCTATTATATCAAGATGCGGCTGAAGGGTTTATCGTATTACGTGAATCCAACTTAGTAGGTCTTGGAGATTTGGTAATGGATGAAATTTACATCGATCAAATGAGAACATATCTCCAAGTCATTCATGATGAGTTTGCAATACTTTATGATTTAGAAAATGCTCCTGGTTTTGGAATGGACATTGAATACAAGGTAACCGCGCAAGATCAATTGATCATCAAACAAGCTAGACCATGGGTATCATTTTGGTCTGAAATAAATTCTAATTACGATCTTGGAGTCGTTGACATCGTCGATCCGCAACCCGCTTCCACTCTAGGAAATAGTGAATTGGTCACGGCAAAAGTTGCCAACCAAGGACTAGAAGATATGGAGGATTTTGATTTGACGCTTTTGGTGGACGGACAATTTGTTGAAACAATCAACGTGACAGATACTATCCATCCTTTTATGGATGCAACATATCAATTTACCGTACCGCAAGATTTTTCTACAATAGGAGATTATAATATTACAGCGATTGTTACCGATACAATTGATGGCTATGGCAATAATGATACGCTTAATTATGTCCTAAGCAAATTGCATCTTTTAGATGGAGAAATTTCAATTTCACAAGTTAATCCATTGTGCGGCGATGAAGTTGCAGTAAAAGCAGTTGTTACCAATCTTGGTGAAACGCCTATCAATAATTTTGAAATTGAAGCCATTGTAAATGGAGTGACCACGGAAACCATCACGACAACTATGAACATACCTTATCTCGCAGATGGGTCCATTCAAATTATGATTACTGATAATTTGCAACTCACCAATAATGAAATCATTTTGAATTTATTAAAAGTAAATGGTGAAATTGATGCAGTTGCAGACAACAATACAACCACCACCTACACGGATTTGGAATCTGATTTCGCTCCACTAACCATCCTGATCAATGCCGACAACTATCCAGAAGAGACATCATGGGAACTTGTAGACGAACTCAATAACCAACTACTTGGAGCTGGTGCACTAACATCGAACACAGAAGTTTTTACCGAAGAGGTTTGTGTAGATTATACTTCTTGTCTATCGCTGACTGTTTTTGATTCTTTTGGAGATGGAATTTGCTGTGCGTATGGAGAAGGGAATTTTTCTGTGATAGATGAAAACGGTAACACTATTTTTACAAATAATGGTCAGTTTTCTTTTCAAGCCCAAGAAATATTTTGCCTTGGAGATGCATGTGGAATCACCGCATCTATTGTCACTACGGATGCACTAACAAATTCGTCAAGTGATGGATCTATCACAATCACTGCCAGCTCAGGTTTTAATCCATATCAATATAGCATTGACAGTGGCCAAACATTTTCTAATAACAATACATTTACTAACTTAACACCTGGTGAATATATGGTAGTCGTCCAAGATAATACTGCCAATTGCACTTACGAAGAAACAGTTGTCATTGAAGCGGGCTTAATAGACAACGTCAACGATATATCATTAGAAGGAATTTCAGTATTTCCAAATCCAACATCAGATAATCTGACCATCGAAATCGATGAAAATTCTACCTTATCAGGAAATATCAATATCGAAATCTATGATTATCTAGGAAGAATTATTCACGTAGATTCTATTTCAAAAGGTAATAACAATGCAAAAACGGTCATTTCACTAAGCGAATTTGCAACTGGCAGTTATTTTGTAAAATGCTATAATGATCAGTTTGAAAATTATTTTAAAGTGGTGAAGATTTAGGAGAACAGAGAATGAAGTTTAACACATAGACATATAGAGACATAGAGACATAGAGACATAGAAGCACATAGACTTTACGCGGGTAGCTTTGTGTTTCTATGTGCGCTATGTGTTAGATTAAATTCAAGTATTTTTGGATCAACCAAAGGTCAGGTGTAAATCCTTAACGAACAATGACTTTACGAGAAAGAATCTCCCTTCCTACCGCCTCAAACAAAAGAAAATAGACACCCGAATGTATCTCACCTAATTGAATAGTAGCATCTAAGGTTGCTTTCTGACTCAATACTGTTTTTCCAAATAAGTCGACCAATCTAAGATCATAATCGGGAAGTGAAGTTTGGATGGTTAACAAGTCATCTACAGGGTTTGGATAAATAACAAATTCATCAATAGGAGTGAAAATATTTGTAACAATAGAATCACACAAAACAGAAACCTCATTTTCATTCTCCAAAATTCCCAACGGAGTCATATCATAATTATCGAATCCCTCAAAATCGGATTCGTACTTTGTACTGATAAAAATATCAACGGCACTTTCCAAACTCAATGGGTTGCTTCCTTGATCGTAAATAAATTCTCTAACTGGATTTTGATAAACCCAAACAATTTCTTTTTCTTGATTTATTTCAAATAACTCTCCCGTTGTTCCTTGAGATACGAATAAATTTCCATTGGACATCGCCTGCACGTTAGACATAATATTGCTCCAAAAATTATTGCCAACTACTTCTCCTGTATAGGTGAATTCAAAATCCGCTGGGCTAAATTCGTTATCAGTATTGATCGGATAAATACCATCTACTGCTTCCGAATCTAGAAAATGAACCGTACTGAATGGCTGTACACCATTGAATTCAAAATTATACAAGTTGTTGAAAACACTAATTTTTCCTTCATTTGGATAACCATTAGTTACCCATTTGGGATCGTGTTGTTCCCACAATTTTTGATCTTCAGAAGTACCATTTTCATAGGCTTGAGGGTTTCCCCATCTCCACAAAAAATCGCCTCCATGTCCATAAATTCCGCCTTCAGTACTAGCTGCTTCTTCAGTCGTTGTAGAGTGGTCTATAACATACAACTCGCAAGAAGCACGAGAAGAAACAATAATTTGATCCAACTCCTCATGATAGTCAATCCCATTGCAATGCAACCAATCAAAAGAGTTCCCAGTTTCTCCCGTAAAATTGACATCCAGTCGTCTGGGTTGATTAATAATCTCATCAAAATTTTCCTTTTCTTGATCAAAATCTTGTACCAAGTGATCGTAAAAATTCCACGACCAAACCAATTCTGCATCATCTTCTCCAATCGGTTTTATTTCATAAATCCCGTCTACTTTAAATCCGTTTTGCCCACCCCCATTTCCAAGTGTACTGGGGTTTCTTCCCTTTTCAACTAAGTCACTAAATGAAAATATTTGAGATGCAATAAACAATATATTTCCGTTTGGCATCACATGAAAGTCATGATGTCTTAAAAGATCTAAATTGGAAACACTGTAACTCCAAAGCACTTCATTATCCCAAGAAATTTTATAGAAAGTATTGAATGAACTTCTATACAAAAGACCATCACGCGAAAGCATTGCTAGATTAGAATTACTAGGTTGCAATCCATCCCATTCATTGATCTTATTACCACAATTATCAATCAAAAATGTAGATTCCGAAGACAAGGGAGTGAATAAAGTATAACCATCCGATACTTGATCGGTGTATTCAATTAGGCCGACCGTCGGTGTTTGAGCAAGCGTAAAAAACGGGAATGAAAATAGCAATAACAGATATAAAAAAGTTTTGATTAGATCGTAAAAATATAGGCCGTTTTCAATTGTCATACAACTCCATTTTTTGGTTTTTCATAAAGATATTTTAAAAATTTGAAACAAAGAAGCACTTAAAGTGACATGTTGCAATACTCAAAGAGTAAATATTTTTAACAGAAAGATCTTAAACCGCAAAACCGCAAAATATCCCACCGCAAAACCGCAAAAATAGCGTACGTGGTCCTCACACGTATGGCCTGCGTATGTTACTTTTACATTTTGCAGTTTATCGGTTTTGCGGTTTCTTTTCATTTTGTAGTGGTTTAATCCAAAACTTTTTTTGAAAACTTTTTACAAGCATGAAGCACAAAAGGACAACTGCCAACAAATATTTTATCTTTATGGTTAAAAATTATAATATGTATAAAGTCGTGATATATCTCTCTTTAATCTGCATTTTTAGCTGCACCCCTGACACGAAACCGACCGAAAAAGTGGCCCCTACTATCGACCTTGGTGTCTTTACAGGTCAAAATTATGACAGCCAATTAATTCGATTGAATATCCCAAACAATTGGACATATGAATTGCAGAATATCTCACTTGCCCGCCAACAACAATTAACCAGAGAACAAGTCAAAGAAAATATACTTCCACAAAATGAAGTGAAAGAAGTTACCTTATTTGAAGCGAAAGAAAATGTAACAGATCCAGAAGTTTTGAAAGTCAATCCAATTCCTAGTTCTATCGTGTGCCTGGTTGTCAACGCAAAAAAACAAGATACACCCGATCTGAATCAATATATTGAAAATTTCAGAAAAGAGATGGCTACCCGTGACAAACAAACCGCCATTGCTCAGTTCAGCTTGTCTCCCACTAAAGATCAAAAATTCAACAATATTGACTTTAAAGTGATTGATTCACAAATCAGATATCCAACCATTCAAGGTGCCGAAGATATCAGCATCAAAAGCAAAATGATGTTTCATAAAAAAGGCGATCTGATATATAGATACAGTCTTTCCTACTCCAAACATGAACAATTAGAAGAGATTTTAAAAATCATTTCTTCCATCGTTTACAAAAAGTAAAATATGTGTTTCTCCATAAATCGTTTTCACTTTTTATTGATGCTAATCGGATTTCTGCTATTATTTTCTTCTTGTGCCTCATTAATTCAAAAGACCGCAATTAAAAACTACAAGCCAGAGAAAAAAATAGTCGGTGATTACAATAAGTACCAACATGACCTCCTTTATTACAATGAAATTTTGGAAGATGGTTTTCCATATATTGATGAAGTTGTACCCAAAAATAAACGTAAAGCAGCCTTGCAAGAAGCCATTGATAAATTAGCCGGTGATGAGGTTGACAATATGGACTTCACGATTCAATCAGGAAAATATCTTAGTCTTTTCAACAACCAACATACGAGAATCAATTTAAAATCACCGACTGAAACAGCCTTCCCTTTCCGAGTTCATATTTACAAAAATGACTGGTATTTATTTAATGTATCAAGAGAGGTGGATAGCACGCTAATTGGACAAAAAATTACTGCTATCAATAACATGAGTATTACAGATTTACAAAATCAATTGAAGGAATACACGTATGCGGAAAATGAAACCAATAAAGTAGATTTGGTCAGAGCCTACAGCCTATACAATCGCCCTAAAATGTTGGTAGAAACCGGTGTGATCGCTGATAAAAGTGATGGAATTCGATTGGATTTTGAAAACGAGGATTATGCTTACTTGACACCAACCAAAAAAGAGGAAATCAAAATGTATCAAGTCGTACTGGCGAGAAAACCAATCGGCGGAAAAAATAAAGACATCTATTTTTACAAATTATTTCCTGAACAGGAATTTGCTTACATGCAATTTAATAGTAGCCATGACAAAATTGACTTCTTGGGCGGTATTAAAAATTATGTCAAACCATTCTATCGTCCTTTTGCACTTGGATGGGCCAAACGACAAATGAAAAAGAAAAACCCTTCTGAAAAAATTGCGCGATATTACAATCCTAAATATCCAATTTTCAGAGAATTTGTAGCAGAAATGGTGGATAGCCTGAATGATAAAAATATCGACAATTTAATTATTGATTTGCGTTATAATCAGGGAGGAAGTGTTGTGTTAGGTAAACAACTTTTATATCATTTGACCGATAAGAATGAGCTGGTAGGATTTGATGAGTATGCTTTTAATTCCAAATTAACGAGTACTTACTATCCAAAGCAAATGAAATACTGGAAAGAAGAATTTCCGGACCTAAAACCAAATGAGCCCATTCTTATTAGAGAAAGTAAGACGGCATTCAATCGAGTAACTGACAAACACTCCAGCTACCATATTCCACCTAATCGTTCTGTCTTTAAAGGCAATATATATGTGTTAGCGGACACTGGAACCGGAAGTGCTGCTGCGATTCTAACAACACTTTTTCAAGATAATGAAATCGCTACGATCATTGGAAGAACCGTCGGCAACAACCCAATTGGACCGACTACCTACACTCCAGTAAAGTTGCCAAAAACAAAAGCACGCGGAAGTGTTGCAACAACTTTTATGGAAAGACCGAAAAAAGATTTGGGCAATATTCAACAACCAGATCATTGGATTGAAGTATCCCTGGAGGACTTACTGATTGGTAGAGACCCACACATTCAAAAGGCGCTGGAATTAATCAGAAAAAATTAAATTCTCAATCAAAGAAATATTAAATTTGAAGAAATTCTTCAAATTATGTCTTTAAAAAAATCACCCACCTCTCTTTTGTACTCATTGGGTACTAGTTATTTTTTGGTATTCGCATTGTTAAGTCTATCCTGTGTTGCCAATCAAACCGCACATGATGTTCGTAAATTTATTGTTAAAGAAAATGAAAAACCATGGGTCATTGCACATCGAGGTGGAAGAGATTTGTTTCCGGAAAATACTATGGTCGCTTTTGATGGTTCAAATGATCTAGGGGTCGATGCACTTGAAATGGATGTGTGCTTGACCAAAGATGGACAACTCGTTACGCATCATGATCTCACAATTGATCGTACCAGTAACGGTGCTGGAAAACTGATTGAATTCACCTTCCAAGAGCTTCAAAAATTCAATTTCGGACATCATTTCAAAGATATCAATGGACAACTTCCTTTTCGGGAATTGACTGTCAATATCCCAACAATGGATGAAGTAATGGAAAAATATAGCGCTAAGTATCCGTTGATTATTGAAATCAAAAATAAATCTGAAAATGGATTTAAAGCCGCCCAGAAATTATTAGACTTAATTCAGAAATATAAAATTGAGCAAAATGTAATTGTCGCTTCTTTTCATGATGAAGTATTGGAAAAATTCAGAGCATTGAGTGAAGATAAAATTCTGACTGCCACTACTTTTGCCGAAACTAAAAAATATGTCGCCAGTAAAAAATTAGCCCTCCCCTTCCTATTTAAATCACAAGGTGCAGCCGTTCAAATTCCAATGAAAGCAAAAGGCATCAATTTGGCTAAATCAGGTTTTGTAAAAACAGCGCACAAAAGAAATATGATCATCCACTATTGGACCATTAATACAACAGAAAATATGCAGAAATTAATTAACTTCGGTGTAGATGGAATCATGACCGATCGACCTGATTTGTTAATTGATTTATATGAAAAAATGAAGTTGAAATAAATGGGAATTTTTGATTTTATATATCGTCGCCGAAATGAAATGATGCAGTGGTCTGCAGAGATGCAAATGAATTTTTCCGAAAATGATGATTATGGATTAAGAGATCAAATTGATTGTTTTGAATTAATCGATCAAGGAAGCGCAAGACGTGCAAAAAACATCATGGTCCGCGGTCATGAAATGGATGATTTTCAAGAATGTATTTTCGATTTCCATTATGCTACGGGCAGCGGTGATGATAGTGTGACACATAAGACGACTGCGATTTTTATCAATTCCAAAAGTCTGATGTTACCCAAGTTTTTCATGAGACCTAAAAATAAATTGGGAAAATGGTTTCAAAGATTGAGAGGCAAAAATCAAGGCCCAAGTGATAAAGAGCAATTACAATACAATTACAAAATCAGATTAGAAGACGATCAAGCACTTGATTTCCTGATCAATAGTGGTATTCACAACATCTTGTTAGCAGATTCTATTTTCTATCTCGAAGGCAACGGTCACTATCTCATCATCTACGACAACCACAAGTTGCTCAACATGAATCAAATCCTCAACATGAGAATGACGGCCCACCATATTTTTGATTATTTGAAGGCGAATAGTTGGTATGTGTGAGGTTTTTGCGTTGGTGTTTGAGGGATTATCTTTTTGGTTGGGACATGTAAAAAAATATAATTGCAAAATGGGTAAAAAATTAACGGTATACATGATAGATGGAACTGAATATGGACCAAGGTTCAGCGAAATTGGAAATTGGGTCGGGAAGGCTGTATATAGCCCAAGAGCTACTGTTAATAAAATAATCTCCCGTGATGAATTTGATAATCCGGGTATTTATTGTTTGAAGGGGGATCCAAATGATGAAGCTTTTTCTGAAAGGATTTATATCGGTGAAGCTGAAAACATTAGAACGAGATTAAAGCAGCATCTAAGTGACCCAAAGAAAGATTTTAAAGAATTAATCTTTTTCATTAGTAAGGATGAACTGCTAACAAAAACCCAAATTAGATATTTAGAATCAAGATTGGTACAAATTGCTTTAAAAGCTAAAACTGCAGAAATTGATAACGGAAATTCACCAAGTTTACCAACATTACATGAAGCAGATATTTCTGATATGGAATATTTCTTGGAGCAGATGAAATTAATTCTTCCTGTTATGGGGTTTAATTTCTTAATATCTTCAACCGCTTCAACTACTATTGCCAATCCACAATCAACTGAAGCCCCATCTCATCAAAAATATCTAATTAAGACTAAATTCTTTAACGCGACTATGCAAGAAACAGATCAAGGGTATATAGTTCTTAAAAATAGTGAAGCAAAAAAAGAGTTATCTCCTTCATGTACTGAAACATATATAAAGATGAGACGAAAATTACTTGAAACTCAAATTCTTATTGAAAAAGGTGATGAATTAGTATTTGCGGAAGATGCAGTATTTAATAGTCCAAGTGCAGCCTCAAATATGGTGTTAGGTAGGAATTCAAATGGTTATACAGAATGGATAACTGAAGACGGTAAGACTTTTAAAGATATTCAAGAGTCAATTAATAAGTAATCATCGCTAATAGGCGATTTCGACAAAAAACATTTTATCTTAACGAGCATAAAATATCAAATTTTATCATCGAAAAGTATTTAGGAAATGAAAAAGTATGAAAAAATTTATAAAAAATTGCGAAAAAAATTGACGGATGAAGAAATTGTAAATGCTATGTTAATTCTACAAGATTTGACCGAAGAGGAAAAAAGAAAATCTAATGAAGAGAGAAAGCATTTCGGTTTAAATTGATGAGAGAAAGAATGGAAGAGCAAAGAATTTACTCCGAACTTTTGAGATTTAAATTTCTACTAGAAAGTTAGATAAAATTATAGGCAAAAATTAAGTTACAATATTTACAAAGCAGAGACACCAACTAAAACCAACATCTCCCTATCCAAAACCAAAAGTTCCTGATATTTATGGATACAAAGAGACATCAATAAAAGTTTGTGATCTTTTTCTGCGTAGTTGTTGTATTCTAATTTGCGGTCGTCGTTAAAACTTAATCCAGAGACTAAATCTCCATCTGAATTTTTACATTTCATTTGTGTATTTAGACCTCCCATTGTAGATCGTAAATGATATGTTATAACATTATCTTCAATAATTTGAATTTTATTCCCATTTCTTTGCATGTTGGCAACATGTTTCCCTGACTCGTCATACACCGACTGAAGACCTCTTGGTCCTAATTTTATCGTGTAATTCTGACCGTCAATTTTTAGAGGCTTTATCCGTTGCTTTTTTTGTTTGGGTTGTTTGTAGAATCTTGATGCCAATGCAACGACTTCATTTCCTGCTTCATCAGAAAAACCTATACGTTCAAATTGTGCTGCATAACTGAACACCCCATTGGAGACAAAAGTTTGCGCTGAAGTAATGAGTGCACTCGGCAGAAGAAATAAAATGATGATTAATTTTTTCATAAAGATTCTATTTTCTATTGTTTTAAATTACAAAAAATTTTATAATATATCAAGATATGCTGGTAAATTGTTTTGTTGTAATTTTCTTAATTTTGACATACTTCTCTGAAATTTCATTGTTATATCCAACGTTTTAACCACTCAAAACGTTAAGAAACAAAACGATCAAATGAAAAAACTAACACTACTCCTACTATCATTCTTCATTTACACCAATTCTTTTGGGCAGATGACTGAGCACGATTTCTTTGATATTTTACTGACACTGCCTAAAAAAACGCATAGTCTCTCTTATTTGGAAAATGGGTATTTTGTTTTCAATCCAATGGATAAAAGCCAAAAATCATTTTTAATAGATACTTTGGGCAATAAAAGCGAATTGCCATGCAATCCCCTTAGAAGGCCATCGCTGTGGGATACTTCAGGATTTTACAATTGCTACCAAGACTCCATTTTACGGCTTTATTCAATTTCAAAAAATGAATTCCTGACACCCGAAAATATAGAATCGTGTATTGTCAATGAAAAGTTTTATGCACTAAAAAAAGATGAAAAAGCATGTCTTTATAACATAGATCACAAACTATTGCATGAACTGAAAACCGAGAAAAAACTATGTGATGTTTATTACGGAAAACCAGGTGAAGACATTGTGTCCTATCGTATAAATAACAAAAAAACTACGCTTAACTATTCTGGTGAAATCGTTCCAAATATTCGTTTTAAAATGGATAAAAACACCTTTTCTAATGGTGTCCATTATTTTGTTGAAGATGAAAAACACGGTCTCAAATCAGCCTCTGGTGAAATAATCATACCAGCTAAATACAAAAGAATCAGAGAATGGCAGAACAACCAATATATTGTTAGCTTAATTATACCCATTCCTGATACGACAGGTGCAATGATATACCCAACGAGAACACGAATAGGTCTTTTTAATACCGATTCTCAAAAAATGGTGCTGCCAATTGAATACACTAGCATTGCTCCCTATGATTTTGGTCTGAGATGTGAACAACCAAAATGTAAAATTACTTTTTTGGATACGGATTTGAAAAACGTGTACAATAAAGAATTCACCATACTCAATGCGACAAGAGACGGTTTTATTTATTTGGAAGATGACTTTGGAAAATATTATGATATCGTTTTGGATGGCGACGGCTGGACTTTAAAGGATGACATTGAATCCTACGAAAATTTTACTAAGCTATTTTCGATTGCGAAATTTAAAAATGGAAATCTTGTTTTGATAGATAAAAAAGGGGAAACTATCTTCGATCCGAAAACTAACGAGGAAGTAATTTATAAAAGTTTAGGAACAAATTTGATAGAGGTAAAGTTGGGAAGAAAAAAAGGTGTTATCGATTATCAAGGAAATTGGAAAATACAGCCAGAAGAGCAAATTTCTTTTTCTTACAACAATTATCTTGGGGGTTTGCATGTTATTGACTATGCTGCTAATTCAAGATACATTTATAGTTCTACAGGCAAAAAAATTGCGGAAGGACTTACTAGCGGCGGCATCTTTTCACCTACAAATGCTTATATCCTCTCAAAAGAAGAGAAGATTGGTAGAAAAAGAACAGCATATAAAGGAGTCATTGATAACGACGGAAATATTCTGATACCATTTCATTTTACAGGTAGGATCCAAGAATTTAGGCCTTTACCGGGTTACTATTATATCGTTGATGATACCCATTTTTATTTAGTCAAACTCAAAAAACTATCCGATGATGAAAGAGCATTGTTAGCAAATAAACCTCGAGTGTTAGAAGCGAAAAGTAAAGAAACTATAGAAAAGGAAATACTTGAAATAATTAATGAAGCACTGGAAACAAAACAATGGGATGGCTTTTCAAAATATATTGCCAACTATTCAATAGCTGATTGCAAACCGAAAAATCAATCCTTATTGTTTAGGATGCATCAAGCTCCTTCCGAAGTGGTGTTGGAGGTGTTGGCACAAGGTGTAGACCCTAATATTATAGATAATAGGAGTTCAAAACAAACGCCATTGCATTATTTTAAAAGTCTGGATGTTCACAAAAAGCTGATTGAAATGGGAGCAGATATCAATTATCAAAATGCAAATGGGAGGACTGCCGCATACGGATTAATTCCTATGCACATGGATATTTTAGAATATCATATCCAAAAAGGCTTAGATCTGGAATTGGTCGGTAAAAGTGGCAGATCCATTCTATCCCGTGCTTGCCAAAACTACAACAATCAGAGCTGCGAATATTTACTAAAAAAAGGAGCAAATGTCAATAGTCAAGATAAGTATGGAATGACACCACTTTTCTATGCAGTCCGCCATCGAGAATTACCAAATGTAAAAATATTGTTGCAATATGGAGCATCGAAGAGCATAAAAACAACAGCAGATTATCTTTTAGATTTTGAAAGAGATGTGACACTACCCAAAGGTTCGACTATTGTTGACTACATCAATCTCTGGGAAAAAACATATTATTCGGATCCTGAAAAAGATGGTGGCTATGAAACGTTTTTCAAAATTCGAGATTTGATTTTGAAATAAAGCTGCGTTGACGAAAGCCTTCAAAGTATTTACCCATCAAGATTGAAACGCTTAGATTATGAAACTAACACTCAATTTTTAGTAAATTTGCAGTATATCAATTCTTGTTGACTAGCTATATACCAATACAATCACAAAATGGCCAAACTAAAACTAGACCTCCACGACATCTACAACAAAGGATGGAAAATTGACCAGGCACTCAACGATATCATCGATGAAGCGGTTGAGAAAAAAATAAAAATTGTGGAAATCATTCCTGGAAAAGGGTCAGGTCAACTCAAGAAAAAAGTGATTCGCTTTCTACAACAAAAACACATCAAGCAGAAGTATCATCGACTGGATAAAGATAGTAAGAATTTTGGACGCCTTTTTGTTTATTTCAAATTTAAATGATGAAAAACACAATTCTATCAACAATATTTACACTAATTTGCATGTATATTGTTGATGCACAAACTCAATCCGCCTATCACATCAATAAAGAAGTAACCATAAAAGAAAAAGTAGACATCAACTATCTCTTTTTCAAACCTTCTAACAACGAATACGCAATTGATGGCAAATCACCGCTAATTATTTTTCTTCACGGCGCAGGCGAGAGAGGAACTGATATCGAAAAAGTAAAAGTACACGGTCCACCAAATATAGTGGAAACTCAAAAAGACTTTGGGTTTTATGTTTTATCCCCTCAATGTCGAAAAAATAAAAGGTGGGATGCCAAATTATTAAGTCAATTGTTGGATGATATCTTAGCAAAAAATAAAAATATTGATCCAAACAGAATCTACCTGACTGGTCTGAGCATGGGTGGATATGGCACCTACGATTGGGCCATTTTAGAACCGAATCGTTTCGCAGCCATCGCACCAATTTGTGGTGGATCGGATACACATACCAGGCTTGTCAATGCTTTTAAACACATCCCGATTTGGATATTTCATGGCGCAATGGACCAGGTAGTAGATCTCGATGCTTCTATTGAAATAGCAAGAGCATTGAAAAATTTAGACGCAGATGTTCAGTTTACAATCTACCCTTTTGCCAATCATGATTCGTGGACTGAGACCTACAACAACCCAGCATTATACAAATGGTTTTTATCCAACTCTTTAAATAAGTGAATTATATAGATTGAACTATAAAATAGCGGTTTTCTATGAGAAAAATTTCCTAATCTCTACGTTGGAAAGCCCTGTCTACTTGGCGCAGCCAAGCAGGCTCGATAGCCCAAAGGGGATTCCTGTGTTTTCCGCCTTGACCTTTGAAAATTTTTCCTCCATATTATTTGCAAGCCCTTTTGTAGTACAAGCCAGCGCGATTATATAATACAATCTGTATTATATATAATATGGTATTTTGTGGCGAAGTCGTTCCATGTTTACTTAGAAATATTCCTTTCCAATAGGTAAATCCTTTGTAAAGACGCGATAATAAATAAATGCTATTTATATTTGTTTTTTAACCCGCAGATTCAAATTAATCCAATTAAAAAATGATTAATTTTAGATGATGCCCTGTTTTTGATCTCTCTAAAGATACCTATTGAGTATGTATAACTTTGTTATATCCATTGCCAGGCAATTTTTCTTTCTTTTATTCCTTTGCTTTTCTATTTCTTGCTTCAGTCAAAACTATGCTGGTAGAATTGATTCTATTGCAGCAGTCTTGCCCAGCCAAACTGGAATTGAGAAATTTCAATCCTACTACATCATCGTTGCGATGCTGGATCAGCTCTATGACGAAAAAGCAATCCCACTTGCAGATGAAGGCTACGCACATTTTCTCACCTTAAAAAATCCAGATGAAGATACTTGGACTAAAGCGAGTAATTTTCCATATGCACAAGCTGGTTTTGCATTACAAAAAGACGACTTCAAAACCGCCCAACAGAAATGTGACGTATTAATGGAACATGCTGGAAAAATGGAAGCATTAGGTTATGACGCTGCATTAATCAAATGTAATGCGGAATTTTATAGAGCAATTGTTTACAACAACCAAAATAAAAATGAACTTGCCTTAAAATATGCTTTAAATGCAGTAACTCATTTTCAAAATCCAGATACCATTGTTTGGGCCATCCCTGTTTTTGCTTTTATAGGAAATCGATATGGCGATTTGAAAAAATTTTCCATAGCTGATAAATACTTTGAAAAAACAATCAGTTACTACAAAGATATTGTTGAGCATGGTATCAAAGAAAAGGAAAAAGATGGTGAAGTCAACAGAAAGTATTATAGATCTAGTCTTGCAAGAGCTTATTACAATCGAGGAAGCATGTATATTAAACATGAACTTTACAACAAAGCACTCGCGGATTATGAAAACGCAGCAAAATATGGGAAAGGTGTCGGCAATTATATGGAAACAAAAGCAGCCATCTCGTTAGCTGATGTATATTCAAAACTTGATCGCAATCAAGAAGCTTATCAAAATTTAAAATTAATCGAATCGGATATACCAGATTTGAAAAATGAATTAACTCGCCTATATTATTATGAGACACTAACAAACGTCACCAAAAACCTTGGAAAATATGAAGAAGCATTTCAAAACTTAAAGACTACCTCAGCACTTCGAGATTCTTTTTATCTCCAAAAAAACGATAAAGAATTAGCAGAACTACAAACCAAATATGAAACCAAAGAAAAAGAAAATGAGATTGTTCAATTGCAAGCTGACAAAGCCGCACAAAGTAACCAAAACAAACTGCTCTGGATTTTGGTTGGAGGCTTATCCCTTTTAGCAGGATTTATTTATTTTCAAACCAGGCTAAAGAAAAAATTCGCCGATCAAATTATCCAAAAAGATAAAGAAGTACTAGAATTAAAAGAAAACTTCTTCATCAATATAACACACCAATTACGAACACCCCTCTCATTAATCATAGCACCCCTGAAAGAAATTCAGAATAGCGATATCGATAGTGAAACTAAATTAAAAGTCGATCAAGCTATTAAAAATAGTAGCCGTTTATTGGAACTATTTAATCAGTTATTAGATTGGAATAAAATGGAAGCACATGCTTTGAAATTATCCATGAAAAAGGCAGAGATTTTTGAATCCGTACGAGCGATTTTTCAACGATATGAAGAATTAGCCCATCAAAAACAAATCACCTTTATATATGAATCTCCTAAAACACCTGTATTTGGTGAATTGGATTTTGATAAGTTTGAAAAAGTTTTGAGCAACTTGATTTCGAATGCCATTAAATTTACACCCATTGGAGGCAAAGTAACGGTAAGGAGTAAAATACAAAACGATTCTCTTAAAGTCGAAGTTGAAGACAACGGAATTGGTATCAAAGAATCTGATATTGATCAAGTTTTTGAAAAATATTATCAAGCCGGAGACGGTAGAAATGGATTCGGATTTGGATTGACCTTTGCCAATGAGCTGACTAAATTAATGGGAGGAAATTTATCCGCACAGTCCACTTCAAATGTCAAAACAGTTTTTGAATTAAACATTCCTTTTACGCAGTTGGATCAATTGCCTAGAGGAACCAAGAAGACATTGATCAACCCTATTTTAAAAGAATCAAGTTTATCACTTTTGATTATTGAAGATAATATAGAACTAAATAATTACCTCTCTACATTTTTTGAATCTCAATACACCATTTTATCTGCGCTAAATAAAAAGGCGGCATTAGAATTCGCCTACGAGCATGCACCTGATATCATCCTCTGTGATGTAATGCTTCCAGATGGCAATGGATTTCAAATTTTAGAAGAATTAAAAAACAATACTTCTACCAATCATATTCCCATTTTAATGTTGACTGCAAAAACAGAGGAAAAAGATCGAATAGAAAGTTGGGATAAAGGCGCAGATGGCTATTTGACCAAACCGTTTGATCCGGAAGAATTAAATGCGGTTATCCGTAATTTATTGGTCAACAGAAAGAACGTTCAAAAGCAATTTAGCGAACTCTCAGAAGAATTTTTGGCCGATAAAACACCAGAAGTTCAAGATCCATTTATGGAAAAGTTGTTGACTTTAATGAATGACAATATCGACAATGAATACTACTCGATAGATGATCTGGCTAGTAATTTCCCGATTAATAGAACCCATTTTTATCAAAAAGTAAAAGCAGTTTCAGGAAGTACTCCCAAAACCTTATTCAGAGAACTGCGATTGAAAAAAGCCCACCGATTGATAATATCCGGTATACCTCCCAAAAAAGCTGCGCTTAAAACTGGCTTTGTTTCATTAAGTCATTTCAGTAGATCTTATAAATCATTTTTCAATGAAAACCCATCTGAGACTTTAAAGAGTTAGTTGAAAAAATCTAATTGGAAGTCCAATTCAAGATACCTTCAAGATTCTTAACTTATCTGCCTTGATATGGAAGCTTGATATAGACATATTGGCGATTAAACCACTTGACTTTACGTAAACCATTCATTCACAGTAGCTTGCTCATTTGTAAATTTACTCAGAGACAAGCGAAATAAACGCTAAGTCAAGCCACTATCTGATATCATGACTACCTTGAGGATGGCAATTTGAAGTTTTAACTACCTATGGGCAATTGGTGGTTGGATCAACTTCAAAAAGCTGGGAGCAATGACATGATGTAAAAAGTTACATATGTGTTATTACAACAAAACGTTTATTGAATGTCTAGTAGCGGTTTTGCTATTAGACATTTTTTATTTTCTTACAATTATATTTAATCGATGAGGCCAAGAATATTTTTCCAGATTGTTCAAAAAGAAAGAAGGCCTAAGTCTATCTGATTTTCGAGAAAAACATAAGATGACTTAAGAATTTTTGAATATTTATTCTCGCCTATACAACTTTGCAAAATAATACCCAAGAACAATCCCAAGAACATCCGCAATCGCATCCAGGGTTTCCATATTTCGTCCGGGTATATAATGTTGCAGTATTTCAGTAATCAAAGCAAACACAACCGCCCAAAACAATGCCGGTATTAAACTATCCATGTTTTGATATTTTCTCCAAATATGTATCGATAAGTTGAAGAAGATGAGAAAATGGACCACTTTATCTAGATAATTACCTAAAAATTTTCCATTTCCTGGAGTTAGCGTTACTACTAAGATAAGAAGGATACTGAGGATTAGGAAAGTATTTTTTTGTTTTAAATTTTTAATGGTAGCGAATTTTGTTTCAGTAAATTTAAAGGATTTTGGGTTAAACCTAATTCTGAAAACAATAAATTTACGATCAAGCAATATTTTAAGCGCAAGGTCAAATAATTACATCCGCGAAATGTAGGTCTTATATGACAAATCAATACTTTTAGATTCCAACATTTTAATTTGATTCTACTTTTATTTTAGCTACATTTATAGTCTTAGTTTAAATTTCAATAATTAGATGTTCAGTAAGAAAAAATTAGAAATGTTTGAAGATCAATATGGTCTTCATTTTAGTTTCAGCTGGATGACGACTGCAACTTATTTTTTGGCATTCTTTGCGGTTTTTTGGAATTCCTTTTTACTTTTTTGGTACGGTTCAGCATTTGCCACAGGTGCTCCTATGTTATTTTTTCTTTTTCCACTTTTGCATGTATTGGCTGGAATTGCAATAACTTATTTTGCGATTACTAACTTTTTCAACAAAACAAAGATTGACCTGATCGGTGATCAATTAACCATAAAACATGGACCCATTCCTTGGTTTAAGGGAGACCAAGAAGTAAACATAAATGACATCCAACAATTTTATGTAAAAGAGATATCGAAAAAAAACGATGATACAGTTTCTTTCAATTATGGAGTTTGGGCAATGATGCGTAATGGTACGAGATTGGATCTAACAAAAGGAGTGAATATGGAAAGTGATTATGCTTTGATTGTTGAGCAAAAATTGGAAAATTATTTAGGTATTCAAGATCAACCCGTAAAAGGCGCATACGGAAATGTCAAGTATCATCCTATTAATCATGTTGATGAAATTGATGCTCCACTTGATTTAGATGATTTTAAAAATCGAGCTGAACCCGAAATTGAAAAGAGAAAAAATTGGGATGATGAACAATTTGTTTAAATGAAAAAAGACATCTTATACATTGCGCTTAAAGTTGGAACCGTTTTAGGATTAATTATAGCCGTTTCAGCTTTTATACATTCTGCATTGCGACACAACTTATATGCAAGTCTCATCCCATTGTGGGTCGTCTATTTATTTACGACTGTATTTTGTTATATTTGGGCATTTTCTTTGGCAAATAAAAAAGAGAATCAGGTCAACTTTATTTCTGCCATTTTATTGGTTGGAATTATTGCCAGTTTTGCCGCACTTATTAATGGATTGGAAGCCTACTTTTTTACACAAATTTTTGATCCCACTTATCTCTCAGAAATGATGTCAGAAGCAAAAGAAAATTGGAAGCAATACAATTATACAGAAGCATCTATCCAAACGCAATGGGAACAAACCCTGTATAAAGATCCAATCAATCATGGATTTGAAACTGCCAAAACCATGTTTGTCTTTAATGGTGCATTAGGATCAATTGCTTTTGTGATGTATTTTATCCGTTGGATGTTAAAGAATTCTAAAAAGCGAACGAATCGCAAAACGTAAATCGCATATTTCGAAATAAACTTATATATTGCATAAGTGAGGTGACCCCATTTCTTGGTGTCGCCTTTTTTTATTCAAATAAATAAAAAGAAATGAAAAATTTAATTCGACTGATGGCACTTTGTTGTTTTCCATTTTTATTGAGTAGTTGTGGTGCTTCCAAAAGATTGCAACAACTTAATTTTCATTCCGATACTTTAAGCAAAGCTGCTGCAAGTGCTGCATCTGGTCCAGAAAAGGTGGATGCACTCGGTATCAGTTTTGTGAAAATGATGGATGAAGCCTTGTCAATCAAAAATCCTAGAAAGGGAGTAGATTATGTAAAAAAATATGCAGACCAAAATGAGTCTTCTTTAAATGCTATTTTCAAATCTTTGGAAAGTTCTCAAAAAGATATGAACCCAATTGAACGAGTGAATTATGCTACGAGTCTTTTGAAGAAACCGTATGCGAAAGATTTGGTTCGTTTGGTTCCTAAATTTGAAAGGAAATTTAAGCAAGTGGAATTTATTGCAGGATTGGCAGGCAAAATGAAAGGTGGAATTGGTGGCGCTATTTTCAAAGGAATTGGTAAAAATTTACTTGGCGGTAAACCAATACCTGAACCGTGCCCTGCACCGTAAACATATGGTTACAATTAGGTATAAAAAAAGAGCAGACAAATTTTTGTCGCTCTTTTTTTGTTTATTCAACTGATAGAAAAATCTTTCGCTTCTTTAATTAATTTCGGTTATTGTCAGTAAGTTGGAAGTGCAATTGTGTAAATCACAAGTATCGTTGTCACTAATTCTACCGATTTCACCAAATGAGAAAAATCCGATTAAAGGTTTGTCACCCATTCCTTTTTATTCAGTAGATGTTGAATCTCAAACGTTAGAATATTGTTGGAAAAAATTCTTAATCAATATTAACTTTTTCACGTAGAATTATTGCTGCCAGTTCTTTTCGCAAAGCTTCATCCAACCCACGATACCAATCCAGGTGAGGAGCGTATTTATGACAGGCAAGACATTGAGTATCCTTCCATTGCTTATTACAATTGGGACATCTAGCTGCCGTATCAAAAGTATTCCAACGATGATCACAGGTACAAACCCATAAATCGGTAGCAGAAGGTTCCCATTCACATTTTGGACAAGCTATTTTTATATCACTCATTTTGTTCTTCGTTATTTATTCCGAAATAGTAATAAATAAAATTAATAATTTCTACAACAAAGCAATCAAATTTTGACTTGTCTAATAAGTTTAAGTACCTTTATAATGATACTTACAATTTTTAATTAAAGACAAACAATATGGAAGAATTGGCAAAATCGGATGTTCAGCTAGAATAGACGTAAATTCTTAATATTATGATAACATCTTTCGAATGAAGTTGAAAGACTTAGAGGTCTTATTTCATTGGCAAAACGCCATAGTTACTCAGATTTTCTTTCCCCTGAATTTGACTCCCTAAATATGTTGGAAAATCAGCTTATTGAGGTATCAATATTAGCAAGCAAAGAAATTTTAAGTGGGCAAGAAAAACTACTTATAAAACGTTTATTACTACAAGGTCAATTTCTATTAATTTAAATTATAACAGTGTATTTCGGTAAAACTATAAAACTTTTCAGAACTTCTAAAAATTTGACACAAGTAGAAGTAGCTTCAAGCTTGGAGATTTCACCTGAATATTTATCTAAGCTTGAGAATGATGCTAGACGCCCATCTCTAGTATTACTTTCCAAACTAAGTAATGTATTAGAAATTCCATTGCAGCTTCTAATATTTACTTCTTTGCAGCCTCATGACTTTCCAAAATCCAAAAGGAAAGCCTTTAAGAATTCGAAACCAATTTTGGATAAATTACTTCAATTGATTCTTTTGGAAGATAATACTGATTTTAATGAGGTAGCAAATTTATTAGTACAATTAAAGGAAATCAGAAGCAATCATCGTCCAAATCTAAAATCAGCCTAATTTAAAAATAAATTCGAATAGAAATCAATTAAAGTTTCATCCAATCCTTTTTACTTAATTGAAACCAATAATGATCATGTCCCCATGCCTCTACAATTTCTCCTTTTTTCAAGCCTGATTTTTCCAACACGTTTATAGATGCAGTATTCCCAATGGCAGCAACTGCATAAATATTTTCCAAATTCAATTTTGTAAATCCATAATCGAGGGAAGCAATTGCAGATTCTGTTGCGTAGCCTTTTCCCCAATGTTTTTCGACTAAGCGATACCCTAAATCATGGTAACCAGTCCTATTATTTATGGTCTCCTCCATTTTCGTAAAACCAGTCCAACCAATAAAATCACCAGTCGCTTTTTCAATCATCGTCCATCTGCTAATACCATCATCAACATATCTTTGTCTGACTTTTTCAATCATCTTTTGAGATTGTTCGATATTTGTCAACGGATTATTTCCCAGGTAAATATGAACCTTTGGATTTGAATCCATTTCAAAAAAACCTTCCAGATCTTCCGGCAGTATTTCCCTGATAATCAACCGTTCCGTTTCCATGATAATCTTCATACCTCAATTGTTTAAATCTACCTTTGTTTCAAATATAAAAAACTTATAATATTTATTAGTTTTGCATTCTGACAAATTCACACTTCGAATATATTGTATGAAACATTTTTTTCCCTCAACATTGTTCCTTTTACTTATTGTTTTTTCTCTAACTGCCCAAAATACAATAGAGGAAAAAGAAGTATTCCTGGTTGGAATTATTAAGAATTCGAAATTAACAAAAGAACCATATCGTCCTCTATTGAAAATCGCTAAAGCGTATCAACCGCAAGCCATTTATGTCCAATCTATTCCTGCTTTTGACACGACTAGCTTAAGAAATGCGTATGGAAATTTTTTAGACAAATCCGATTCTATCCTATCGCATAGTGTTTTTGATATGAGTCATATCGCTTTTTTACAAAACAAAAAACTAAAAGAGTTAAAGCCGTATCAACATGAAAAGTTATCCAAATTCTACTACTCCAATAGAAGCAACGCCAATCGTTTGATGCACGAATATTTTGCAAAAAATAAATTGAACAAATCTACTTTAGTTTCCAACAATGAAAATACAAATTTAATCTTTCCACTAGCACTTGAAATGAACATCAGTTATTTATACTCAATTGATGACCAAACTGAACGAACTGCTTATCAAAAAAGTTGGAAGGATTGCACCTCCCAAAGTAAATTGGACGAACAAGATAAAAAAGGAAAAAAAATATTGTCCAAATTAACTAGAGGGGAAACCTTTTCTAGCCTTTTTAATCGCCAAGCCTATTTCCTCAACAAGAAAAGCACGATTAAAGCTTACCACCATCTTTACTCTTTTCGATATCGGACCGAGCCTTTCCCTGCTTGTACGGAAGGTACTCAAATTTGGGATTGCAAAAATCAAAAAATTGCAGATAATATCGGGAAGCAAGTGACGCAAAATCCATTCACCAAAAATATCATCTTCATCGAACCCGCAAATATCTTAGGGGTTAAAGCTTTTCTTGAGGCAGCATACCCGGAGATCAAAGTTAAGACCTTAAGGTAGACCGTGCAGAGTAGACCGTGCCGCGCCTTTGGCTGGCACTTTAAGACCGCTTTGCTTTAAGACTGCTTCTCTTTTCAATTGAACTTCTACTTTCTGTTAATACTTCTCGTTCTCAGAAATTCCGAACTGAACTACAAGTATAAACTTCAATAGAAGCAGTCTTACAGCGATTAGCGGTCTAATAGTACAAAGCAAAGCGAGGTACGGTCCTAAAGCGGAGCGTTCTTAAAGTGAGCAAAGCGAACGGTCTAAAAAAAAATTTCCCTATATTTACGCCGCAAAAAAATGCATTAAAACATGTTTGACTCGTTACAAGAAAAATTAGATAGTGCCTTTAAAAATCTGAAAGGAGATGGCAAATTAACAGAAATCAACATCGCAAGTTCTGTCAAAGAGATCCGTCGTGCGTTGGTTGCTGCTGATGTAAACTATAAAATAGCGAAAGAATTTACGGATAAAGTAAAAGATCAAGCTTTAGGGACTGAGAATATATTGAATGCGATAAAGCCAGGTGAATTGATGACCAAAATTGTCATGGATGAAATGGTGGAATTGATGGGCGGTCAGGCAGTTGGTATCAATGTCAGTGGAAGTCCTGCAGTGATTTTAATTGCTGGTTTGCAAGGTTCTGGTAAAACCACTTTTTCTGGAAAATTGGCGCATCATCTTAAAACGAAAAGAAAGAAAAAACCTTTATTGGTAGCTTGCGATGTTTATCGTCCCGCTGCAATTGATCAGATCACGGTTTTGGGAGAACAAATCAAAGTGCCGGTCTATAAAGAAACTGAAAATCGGTCCCCACTTTCTATTGCTTCGAATGCACTGGTATATGCCAAAGACCATGGTCATGATGTGGTCATTGTCGATACCGCTGGTCGTTTGGCGATTGATGAAGATATGATGACGGAAATTGAAGGATTGAAAAATGGCTTGATGCCCAATGAGACTTTGTTTGTTGTGGATGCCATGATTGGTCAGGATGCAGTGACCACCGCAAAAGCGTTTAATGATCGGATAGATTATGATGGTGTGGTGTTGACAAAGCTAGATGGTGATACCAGAGGTGGTGCGGCGTTATCTGTGAAGTACGTTGTTGGAAAACCAATCAAGTTTGTGAGCATGGGTGAAAAGATGGATACACTTGATGTATTTCATCCGGAACGAATGGCGCAACGTATCTTAGGGATGGGTGATATTGTTTCTTTTGTTGAAAAAGCACAAGAACAATTTGATGAGAAAGAAGCAAAACGTCTTGAAAAGAAAATCAAGAAAAATAAGTTTGATTTCAATGACTTCCTCAGTCAACTAAATCAAATCCGCAAAATGGGAGATATCAAAAACCTAATCGGTATGATCCCAGGCATGAATAAAGCGGTGAAAAATATGGACATCGATGATTCTGCTTTTAATAAAGTGGAAGCGATTATATTTTCTATGACACCACACGAACGTGGCAATCCTGAATTGCTCAACATGAGCCGTAAAAGAAGAATCGCTGCAGGTTGTGGACACTCCATTCATGAAATCAATTTGTTTATCAAGCAATTCGATCAGATGCGTAAAATGATGCACAAGTTGAGTAAAGGAAACATGAATGATATGATGAAGAATTTTCCAGGAATGAAGTAGTTTAAGTTTGAACCTCAAACTTAAACAGCAAAACAGCTGAATTTCCAACAATAAAACCGCAAAAGTGAGTATGCGAGAAATCACGTGATCGCGTCAAACTTTTGCGGTTTTATGTTTTTACAGCTTCTTAGTTTCCCCTCCGCGTATTTTCGTCAAACTTTTGCGGTTTTAAATTGAATATTTTGCGGTTTTGCGGTTTCTTAAATTTCCCTTATTTATTCGATGAATTAAAAAAACTCAATAGCACATTCAACACAAAGATGAAGAGAAGAAATGACATGAATCATTAAAGCGGATGAGGTTAATGTAACTGCCATTTTTAAATGGCATTCTCGAAATCGCCAACTGAAGTCGGCGGCTACATTAACAGCCTAAATTAATTCTTGTCACGGGTAGTGAAATGACAAGCGTTCATAATTCCCTATCTTTAAAAACAAAAAAAACAATGAGATATTCCTTATTACTACTGTGCCTACTCTTCTTGTCTTGTCGTACTACGAAAAAATTGGTCAACCCATTCACCTCCGTTTTAGTAGAAGATATTTTCAATAAAGACATCAGTATCAGAGCGATTGAAATTTATGATGATACTTTAGCATTTGCAGGAAATAATGGCAGATTTGGGCATATTGATCTGAAAAAGAAGTCCATCATGGTTGGAACAATGAAAAAGGATTCTTTAAAGTTGGAATTCAGGTCAATCGCAAAAACAAACGATGGGTTATTTATGATGTCGGTTGGTTCTCCTGCATTATTGTATAGATATTCGAATACAGCAGTGAAAAAGATTGTTTACCAAGAAGAAGGGAAAGGTGTCTTTTATGATGCCATGCGATTTTGGAATGATAAAGAAGGAATTGCGGTCGGTGATGTAGTTGATGGTTGCCTGTCCATAATCATCACCAGAGACGGAGGAAATAGTTGGACAAAATTACCTTGTGACCAGTTGCCACCACCAACAGAAGGAGAAGGTGCCTTCGCAGCTAGCAATACCAACATTGCAGTTGCGGGTGAACTCACTTGGATTGCAACAACCAGTAGTCGGATTTATTTCTCAGCAGATTATGGAAGATACTGGCAGGTCATTGAAACACCTATTATTAGTGAAAAACCTACACAAGGTATCTACTCCATTGACTTTTACAATGAAAATATAGGCATAGCAATTGGTGGTGATTACACAGACCCTGAGTTCAATAAATTCAACAAAGCAATCACAAAAGATGCTGGAATGAATTGGGAATTAATCGCAGTTGGTGCAGAACCGAATTATAAAAGTTGTGCCCAGTTTGTACCTAATTCAAATGGAAATGAGATTGTTGCAGTTGGATTTACGGGTATATCTTACTCATCTGACATGGGACAAACTTGGACAAAAATATCTGATGAGCCATTTTACACCTTCCGTTTTTTGAATGAGACAACCGCCTATGCTGCTGGGAAAGGTCGTATTTCCAAATTGGTTTTTCTTAAATAGTTTTATTCAGCATTCACTCAATAGAATCCTAGTTCTAGAAGAAAAATGGCACTTCTTTTCTAAATAATAATATTTTTACATTATCCCGCACTTATTAATATTGCAAAATTAGCTCAACATGACATACCCAAATTTCTATTTACTATTCTTTAGCATTTTGATTTCCACACAGTTGAACGCACAAGATTGTGAACTTGCTACTAGTCAGGTTGAGCTCAACGCTAATGATGTAAAAGCAAACTTCTTTCCCAGTGGGAGTTGGTGGTGGGATGGTAGCGATGGAAAATATATTTATCCAAGTGTCCCAGAGGGTTCGGGACTTCCTGAAGTATCCGCCATCTTTGCGGGTGGCTTATGGATTTCTGGTGTTGATGAAGCTGGCAATCTAAAGTTAGCTGCCTCCACCTATGGGCAATCAAATGGACGGACTGACTACTACCCTGGCCCACTGAATGAAAATGGCGCAACTGATGAAACAACTTGTACCAACTATGACAAATTTTTCGGAGCAAATGGTCAAGAAATCAATACCCATATTACAGACTTTCAAGACAATGGGCTAATTGATGGGGTTGTTCCAAATTCTATTTTAGGTTGGCCAGGAGTTGGCAATCCGAATTTCTTTTCGGTACATGGTTTTGAATTACCTAACAATACAAGTCCGTTAGCGCCATTTGTAGATCAAAACAACAATGGAATTTACGAACCTACGCAAGGTGATTATCCGGATATCAAATTGGCAGACCAAGCCTTTTGGTGGGTTTTTAATGATAATGGAGGTCCACATACCGAATCTCAAGGAGAACCACTCGGTTTCGAAATTCAAATGCTCGCTTATGCTTACAACTCTGCTGAACCCGCTATCAATGATGCGACTTATTATGATATAAAAATGATTAATAAATCTGGTGAAAATTTAACGGATGTCCACGCCAGTATATGGTTTCATCCAGAACTAGGATGTTTTGCCGATGATTTTGTTGGTTGCGTTCCAAATGAAAATATTGCCTATGTTTATAATGAAGATGATGTCGATGGGACGGTTGGTTGTGAATGTGCTGACTACGAAACCTACTGTGAGGAGATTCCTATCGTAGGAATAAAATTACTAAAAGGCATGACTTCTTATGAAAATGGAAATGCAGAGGATTTAGGAATGACTAGTTTTATGATCTATAGAGGGGGTGCGCTTTGTGACCCTCCTGGTGCTCTTTTGGGACCTAACGACCCAATCGAATATCAATATTTTCAAAAAGGTCTCTGGAGAGATGGATGGCCGCTTTCATATGGTGGTTCTGGTTATGATGCGGATGCAACTAGTGAAGATTTTACGTCCTATGTTTATCCAGATCCTCCTGCTGATCCAGATGGTTGGTCAATGTGCACAGCTTGGCCATCATGGTGTTTTAAAAAGGCGTTGATGACATCAGGTCCAGTTACCGCTCCTATAGGTGCTATTCAACAATTATCCTTTGCAGTCATCGCACAACCAAATGTACCTCATCCGTGCCCCGACATCAGTGGTTTAATTGAAATTGGAAATACGGTACAAGAAGTTTTTGAAGACCCAACAAGTACGTCAAATATCATTTATAATAACAATCTACTTACTATTCAACCTAATCCTTTTTCTGAGCAAACAACAATTGCTTTTAAAGAATCTTCAGAACAAATTCAATCATTAAATTTATATGCGATTGATGGAAAATTGGTCAGAAATTATCTTAATATCAATACCAATTCATTGACCATTAATCGAGCTGATTTGAGATCAGGAATGTATTTATATTCCATAATTGCTACGAATGGACAAGTAATGACTGGAAAAATAGTGGTTGAATAAATAAAAAACTCAACATGAAATACCCGAAGTACTACCTACTATTCTTTAGCATTTTGATTTCCACACAGTTGAACGCACAAGATTGTGAAGTTGCTACTAGTCAGGTTGAGCTTAACGCTAATGATGTAAAAGCAAACTTCTTCCCGAGTGGCAGTTGGTGGTGGGATGGTAGCGATGGAAAATATATTTATCCAAGTGTAGCTGAAGGTTCGGGTTTGCCAGAAGTATCAGCCATCTTTGCTGGTGGACTTTGGGTCGGTGGTAAGGATGAAGCTGGAAATCTTAAATTAGCGGCTGCTAGATATGGAGCCGCTCATATTGACCCAAAGTCAGATTATTTTCCAGGTCCACTTGATGAAAATGGAACAACAACTGCTAATTCTTGCACCAATTTTGATCGTTTCTTTGGTATGAAAAAACAAGAAATTGACGCACATATCAATGACTTCCAAAACGACGGAATCATCAATGAAATTGTTTCCAATTCAATATTGGGATGGCCCGCTCTGGGAAATCCTCATTTTTTTGAAGTTCATAGTTTTGAATTACCAAACAATTCTAGTCCGCTTGCTCCTTTTGTTGATACAAATGCGAATGGCATATATGACCCAATGCAAGGTGATTATCCAAACACGAAGTTAGCAGACCAAGCTTATTGGTGGGTTTTTAATGATAATGGAGGTCCACATACTGAATCAGGTGGAGATCCACTAGGATTTGAATTTCAGATGATGGCATATGCCTATAATTCTGCCGATCCTGCCATAAATGACGCAACTTATTATGATTTAAAAATGATCAATAAATCTGGTGAAAATTTGACGGATGTTTACGCAAGTATATGGTTAGATCCTGACCTAGGATGCTCTGAGGATGATTATATTGGATGTATTCCAGAAGAAAATATTGGGTATGTCTATAATGAATCCAATACTGATGGATATAATTGCAATTGTAATGGACTCCCAACTTATTGTAAAGAAATTCCTATCGTCGGTGTAAAACTTTTGAAAGGGATGACAACTATTGAAAATGGAAATGAAGAAGATTTAGGGATGTCTTCATTTATGTACTATGTACATGGTGGATTGTGCGACCCTACTTCTGGTGCAATGTATTGGCCATCTATCCCCGTTCATTATTATAACCTTATGCAAGCTCATTGGAGTGATGGAACTCCACTTACCTATGGTGGCGCTGGCTTCACTTATGATGATGGTGAACCAACGAATTATTGTTTCCCCGACTCTCCTGATAATCCTGAGGGATGGTCTATGTGCACGGTATTTCCTGGTGGTTGCTATCGAAATATGCTTATTAACTCTGGTCCAATTAATATGAATGCTAAATCTATTCAACAATTATCCTTTGCAGTCATCGCACAACCAAATGTACCTCATCCTTGTCCTGATATAAGCGGTTTAATAGAAATTGGAAATACCGTTCAAGAAGTTTTTGAAGACCCAACAAGTACGTCAAATATCATTTATAATAACAATCTACTTACAATCCAACCCAATCCTTTTTCTGAGCAAACTACAATTACTTTTAAGGAATCATCTGAACAAATTCAGTCATTGAATTTATATGCGATTGATGGAAAATTGGTAAGAAATTATCATAATATCAATACCAATTCATTGACCATCAATCGAGCTGATTTGAGATCAGGAATGTATGTATATTCCTTGATTGCTACGAATGGACAAGTAATGTCTGGAAAAATAGTGGTTGAATAAATAAAAAACCTAACATGAAATACCCGAAGTACTACCTACTGTTTTTTAGCATTTTGATTTCCAAACAGTTGAACGCACAAGATTGTGAACTTGCTACTAGTCAGGTTGAGCTTAACGCTAATGATGTAAAAGCAAACTTCTTTCCCAGTGGCAGTTGGTGGTGGGACGGTAGCGATGGAAAATATATTTATCCAAGTGTCCCAGAGGGTTCGGGACTTCCTGAAGTATCCGCCATCTTTGCGGGTGGCTTATGGATTTCTGGTGTTGATGAAGCTGGCAACCTAAAATTAGCAGCATCTACCTATGGACAATCAAACGGACGGACTGACTACTACTCTGGCCCACTGGATGAAAATGGGACGATTGATGAAACTACGTGTGCCAACTATGACAAATTTTTCGGAGCAAATGGTCAAGAAATCAATACCCATATTACAGATTTTCAAGACAATGGGCTAATCGATGGATTTGTGCCAAATTCCATTTTAGGTTGGCCCGGTGTTGGCAATCCAAATTTCTCGGCGGTACATGGTTTTGAATTACCTAACAATTCAAGTCCGTTAGCTCCATTTGTAGATCAAAACAACAATGGAATTTACGAACCTATGCAAGGTGATTATCCGGATATCAAATTGGCAGATCAAGCCATCTGGTGGGTTTTTAATGACAATGGAGGTCCACATATGCAGTCTCAAGGGATGCCATTGGGTTTTGAATTTCAAATGCTCGCTTATGCTTACAACTCTGCTGAACCCGCTATCAATGATGCGACTTATTATGATATAAAAATGATTA
Source organism: uncultured Saprospiraceae bacterium (assembly GCA_937928575.1). Lineage (GTDB taxonomy): Bacteria > Bacteroidota > Bacteroidia > Chitinophagales > Saprospiraceae > CALDGQ01. Next base: position 44,020 of record CALFWW010000165.1, read on the forward strand.
ATAAATCTGGTGAATATTTGATGGATGTTTACGCAAGTATATGGTTAGATCCTGACCTAGGATGCTATGAGGATGATTATATTGGATGTATTCCAGATGAAAATCTTGCCTTCGTTTACAACATGGATGAGTTTGATGGAAAAAATGGATGTGATTGTGGTCAAGTCAATACTTATTGTGAAGAAATTCCAGTAGTCGGAATTAAATTGTTAAAAGGAATGACTTCTTTTGAAAATGGAAATGCTCAAGATTTGGGAATGACTAGTTTTATTTATTACATTAATGGCTTGGGAACACCTCAACCTGGAACCTCAGACCCTTTGTCTGCACCAGATTTTTATAATTTCATGCAAGGTATGTGGACTAATGGAACCAATATTACCTATGGTGGTGCTGGTTATTATAGTCCTGTTGGAGAAATTACAAATTTTGCATTTCCAGACAATCCAAGCGATACAGCAGGATGGTCTATGTGCACAGCAAATTTAGCTGTAGCCGATCGTAGAATGCTAATAAATTCAGGTCCAGTAGACATGTCAGCAGGAGCGGTTCAACAATTATCTTTCGCAGTTATCGCACAACCAAATGTACCTCATCCTTGCCCTGATATCAGCGGTTTAATTGAAATTGGAAATACGGTACAAGAAGTTTTTGAAGACCCAACAAGTACTTCAAATATCATTTATAATAACAATCTACTTACTATTCAACCCAATCCTTTTTCTGAGCAAACAACAATTACTTTTAATGAATCATCTGAACAAATTCAATCATTGAATTTATATGCGATTGATGGAAAATTGGTAAGAAATTATCATAATATCAATACCAATTCATTGACCATCAATCGAGCTGATTTGAGATCAGGAATGTATGTATATTCCTTGATTGCTACGAATGGAGAAGTAATGACTGGAAAAATAGTGGTTGAATAAATAAAAAACTTAACATGAAATACCCGAAGTACTTCCTACTATTTTTTAGCATTTTGATTTCTATACACTTGAACGCACAGGATTGTGAACTTGCTACTAGTCAGGTTGAGCTCAACGCTAATGATGTAAAAGCAAACTTCTTTCCCAGTGGCAGTTGGTGGTGGGATGGTAGCGATGGAAAATATATTTATCCGAGTGTAGCTGAAGGTTCGGGACTTCCTGAAGTATCCGCTATTTTTGCCGGTGGCTTGTGGATTTCTGGTGTTGATGAAGCTGGCAACCTCAAAGTGGCAGTATCTACCTATGGACCAGGTACTAATTCAACCGATTTTTTCCCTGGTCCACTTGATGAGAATGGCGCAACTGATGAAACAACTTGTACCAACTACGACAAATTTTTCGGAGCAAATGGTCAAGAAATCATTACCCATATT
>CALFWW010000166.1 GCA_937928575.1 uncultured Saprospiraceae bacterium
TTATCTATGAGAAAAATTTATCGATATCTGCGTTGAAAAGCCCTGTCTGCTTGGCGCAGTCAGGCAGGCTCACCGTAACTAAGGCTATGTTTACGTTTTCTGCCTTGATCTCGAAAAATTTTCCTTCCAAATATATCCGCACTTTTAGACTACAATTTGTATAAGTTGATCAATCACTCATGATTTGGTAATGGAAGAGATACCAATAGTTGCCCTTAAGTACAACTATTAAATTGAAAACAAAAAAAAGCCGCTACAACTTAATGTAACGGCTTCCGAATTTTCTTTGTTATTTTACAAACCCTAAGCAGGTACTCCTTTCAAAGCTTTCACCATTGTTTGTCCAATTTCTGCAGGAGACTTAACAACGTGAATACCACACTTCTTCATGATCTTCATCTTTGCTTCGGCAGTATCATTTTCACCACCGATGATGGCACCCGCGTGTCCCATGGTTCTACCTTTAGGAGCAGTTTGTCCAGCAATGAAACCTACAACTGGTTTTGTACCGTGTTCTTTAATCCAGTGAGCTGCATCCGCTTCCATGTTACCACCGATTTCACCGATCATGACGATCCCATCAGTGTCCGGGTCATTCATTAGCATTTCTACTGCTTCTTTGGTTGTTGTACCGATGATCGGATCTCCACCGATACCGATACAGGTTGATTGTCCCATACCCGCTTTGGTCACTTGATCTACTGCTTCGTAGGTCAAAGTCCCTGATCTACTAACAATACCAATACGACCTGGCTTATGGATGAATCCTGGCATGATACCTAGTTTCGCTTCTCCTGGTGTCATTACTCCTGGACAGTTAGGACCGACCAACGTGCAATCAAAGTTAGAAATATAAGCTTTTACTTTTACCATGTCTTGGACAGGAATACCTTCTGTAATACAAATGATTACTTTGATACCCGCTTCTGCTGCTTCCATGATCGCATCTGCTGCAAAACGCGGAGGAACAAAAATGATAGAAGTATCTGCTTTTGCTTTTGCTACTGCTTCAGAAACAGAATTAAAAACAGGTTTTTTTAAGTGCTTGGTCCCACCTTTTCCTGGCGTCACACCTCCTACTACATTGGTACCATATTCAATCATTTGTCCAGCATGGAAAGTTCCTTCTTTACCAGTGAAACCTTGGACAATTACTTTTGAGTGTTTATTTACTAAGACTGACATTTATAGTTATTTTATTTTTTTAATCTTCTTCAACGATGATAAAAACGTCTTCATCGTGTTTTTTCATGTAATATTTTTCTCTTGCAAATTTCTCTTTATTCGCATCCAAGTCTTTTTGATCTTGAATTGCTTCTGTTAATTTTTCATCATAAAACTCTACATCGTGATCAAGTTTATCAGAAGTCTTGATTAAATCCCATTGTGTGAACACGTTATGCCTGTCAAAGAAAAACATCCAAGTCACAAAAAGAATCAAGGTCCAGAAATAAGGATTTCGGATTGGTGCCGGAATCTTATTCATATAGGGCTTGAAAGGGTTTGTTAGTTTCAGCATAGTGTTTTCGTAATGGAATTGGTACAAATATAAAATTTTTTCACCACTAAGTCACTCAGATACAAAGGAACACAAGGAGAATGTATAATAACACTTTATGCTTATTTGTAACTCAATGCCTTTAAGGTAAAATACGTTATCCAAGAAGTGAACGACCAGGATATACCGCTAAGTCTTCCAATTCCTCTTCTATCCTCAACAGCTGATTATACTTCGCAATTCTATCCGAACGAGAAGCAGAACCAGTCTTGATCTGACCAGTATTTAATGCAACTGCTAAATCAGCAATGGTTGCATCTTCTGTTTCACCAGAACGATGACTCATTACAGAGGTGAATCCGTGGCGAGTTGCTAGGTTTACCGTTTCAATAGTTTCAGTTAGTGATCCGATTTGGTTTACCTTTACAAGGATAGAATTGGCTGCTTCCATTTCGATTCCTTTTTGAAGTCGTTCCACATTCGTAACAAAAAGATCATCACCAACAATCTGACACCGATCACCTATTTCTTTTGTTAGATTAGCCCAACCTTTCCAGTCGTCTTCATCCAATCCATCTTCGATTGAAAAAATTGGATACTTATTGACCCACTCTTTCCAGTAACTCACCATTTCTGATGACGTTAATTTATCGCCAGTTGATTGGTGGAAGTGATACACTTTTTTCTTCGAATCATAAAATTCTGAAGCGGCTGCATCCATTGTTATCAACACGTCTTTTCCGGCTTTGTATCCTGCTTTTTTGATGGCAGTGATCACTGTTTCAATCGCTTCTTCATTGGATTTCATGTTGGGTGCAAAACCACCTTCATCTCCGACATTGGTTGAATATCCTTTGTCTTTCAAAACTGATTTCAAAGTATGGAAAATTTCAACCCCCATTCTTAGTCCGTCTTTGAAGCGATCAGCTCCTACTGGCAAGATCATAAATTCTTGAAAGTCGATATTGTTGTCGGCATGTGAACCACCATTTAGGATATTCATCATTGGTACCGGCATCACGTGTGCATTCACCCCACCGATGTATCTGTACAAAGATTGGTGCGACTCCATTGCTGCTGCTTTTGCAACTGCTAATGAAACGCCAAGGATCGCATTAGCACCCAACTTGGATTTGTTTTTGGTACCATCCATATCTAACATCATCTGGTCGAGGTAGCGTTGTTCGAATACGTCTTCACCGATTAATGCATCTGCGATTTTGTCATTGACGTTGGCTACTGCTTTTAGCACACCTTTGCCCATATAGACTTTTTTGTTTTTGTCACGTAGCTCTACTGCTTCGTATTTTCCTGTCGATGCCCCTGATGGGACTGCTGCTCTTCCAATGTATCCGTTTTCGGTTAAGACTTCTACTTCTACGGTTGGGTTTCCTCTGGAGTCCAGGATTTGCATTGCTTTTATATCTAGGATTTCGCTCATTTTACTTTTTTAGTTTTGAGTAATGATTTTTTATAACATTTTAAAGACGTGTCGTTTAAATTTCAAGTCTTTTATAATTTGAGTTTCTATTTATTCTTTATTTATTTATAGCTTATGGGTTTGCTTTATTGGATACTATACAAATATTTGAAGCTTACAATTAGCTAAATAATTATCTAGTTGATTTCTTTTTCAATTAATCTAATCAGAAGAGAATATTAAACAATTTATTCTGCATTTAATTAAAACTTATAGCTTCTTAAATTCTTATTTATGAATTTACTTTTACAGAAGACATCAACGAGATGAAGTCATCAAACAAATATCTTGCATCATGTGGTCCGGGTGATGCTTCTGGGTGATACTGAACCGAGAAAGCTTTCTTTCCGATTACACTGATTCCTTCAATGGTATCGTCGTTTAAATTTCGATGCGTAATTTTTACTTTATCTAATTTATTTTTGATGGCATCTGGACTGACTCCAAATCCATGATTTTGTGAAGTAATTTCGCATTTTCCAGTAACTATATTTTTGACTGGATGATTGATACCTCTATGACCATGATGCATTTTGTATGTTGGAATATCATTGGCTAATGCTAAAATTTGATGTCCTAGACAGATTCCGAATACTGGCATATCTGCATCTAGAATTTCCTTAGTTGTCGCAATCGCATAATCCATCGAAGCTGGATCACCAGGACCATTGGATAGAAAGCAACCATCTGGGTTCCATGCTTTCAATTCTGAAAATGGGGTTTTAGCTGGAAAGACTTTTAGGTAACAACCTCTTTTGGAAAAACATTCCAAAATATTTTTCTTGATTCCAAAATCCAGAACGGCTACTTTATGATCTGAATGAGGGTCCCCGAAAAAGTAAGGTTTATCAGTTGTCACTTTTGAGGACAATTCCAATCCTTCCATTGACGGTACTTGTTTCAACTTTGCTTTGAGTTGGTCGATATCCAAAATTTCGGAAGAGATAATTCCATTCATCGCTCCTTTACTACGGATGTATTTGACCAGAGATCGAGTATCGATATCACATATTGCAACTAGATCTTCTGTTTCCAAATAATCTTGAATAGAATGATCTGCCATTTTTCTGGAAAACTCATTGGTAAAATTCTTTACGATCAATCCTGATATTTTTATCGAATTTGATTCAGCATCTAAATTCTTGGTTCCATAATTTCCGATGTGTGCATTGGTGGTGACCAATAATTGACCGAAATAGGACGGATCTGTGAAAATTTCTTGATAGCCAGTCATACCGGTATTGAAACAAATTTCTCCAGTAGTGGTTCCTATTTTTCCCGCAGAATGTCCACGATAAATAGTTCCATCTTCTAACAATAAAACTGCTGGTTTTAGATCACTTTTTGTCATGATTCTCTCTAAATGTTTTTAAGTTAATGCTTAGTTATTTTTTCAATAGATTCAGCTCCTAGAAGGACGCCATTTTTATCTTTCAGAATTGCCCAGTAAATTCCTTCTGGAAATTCAGATAAGTTAATGTTATGTTGATTAAAACTAGTAGCAACCGAAATATTTTTATTTAAAATGCTTTTTCCTGTTGCGTCAATAATGTTGATATTTAATCGGTCGATAATATCGTTTGTTTCCAATTCTAATGTAATAATGTCAGAAGTTGGATTTGGATATATTTTAATGTTGCCTTCTGATTTTGTAATTTCTTTGTTGGAAGTAAATATTGGAAGACTTCCTTTCCCCAATGCGTATTCTCCTGGAATCAGACTATCTATTCTCATAAAACCAGTACCATCTGTTGGGATTATTGGAATATGGGAATAATTGTCATATTCTTGCCAATCATATCCATTGGCCGCTCGATATAATAAAATCAAGTCTTCTTCATTTCCATTTACTAATTCTGCATCTAAAAGATCGTTGTATTCAAAAACACCTTTGGTATGGAATCCATCCGGAAATTCTCCAAGCACTCTCCAGTAATGTGTTTGCGAAATTTGAGCATTGTCAGGATTATTGAGAATTGGATCTGCCCCTACCCAGTAATGATCGATATGTATCCAAGTCGGATCGACAATTTCCTGAACATTCAAATCCATATCTACATATGGCATATTCACAGAACCCGTGATTGCATCAATTGTTTTTTGATGACTCATGTGAGCCATGTTGAGCTGGTTGTTTTCGTTGATGGTGACATGAGCTGGCTGAACAGGGGATGTAAAATTTACAGTCGCTGTTGGATCGGCAGTAATCGTTACTCGTTCTATATGTTTATTGTAATTGGCATCGGTCAAGGTAATTTCTATGGGTACCAATTCATGTAAATTTTGGGCTCCTCTTAATTTTTGTTCCAATTCAATTTCCACCTCATAATTTCCTCCATTTTGAGATGAGCTGATTCCATTTAATTCAAAAGCGGAAAACCCAGATTGAAAAATCCAGGCATCGAAGAATGGTTCGCAGTCATAACCCGTTGCTGCAGTGAGCGCATCTCTATATTCATCGCCATCTACGGAAGCATATTCGAAGTTACTTAATACTGCTTGTTGTCCGATTCTAAAAAGAGAGTCTCCGAGATATCCACGTAGGTTGTGAATCATTGATGCTCCTTTATTGTAAGTTGTTACACCGTAAGTCCACTCAAAAGGTATTCCTGACAATGGGTGGAATCCTTCATCATTGACATGTGCATTTCTAAGTACATCAATTAAGTGGTTGTCTTTCACTTGATCTATAAACTGATCATATCCGAAAGCAAACTCCGTCATCAAGTGTGCGCCATATTCTGCGTTCCCTTCTTTAAACCACATATCAGCGGGCGAACCTACTGTTGCCACATTGCCGAACCAGCAGTGTGCTAATTCGTGTGCCATCAAACGACGGTGTGCAAAGCTGTTTCCTGCAAAAGCAATCGAAGTCGGGTAAGCAATGTTAGTAGGATGTTCCATAGCTCCAACTGGTGTCGCTACATACCCTACTCTTTCCCATTGATAAGGACCATACCAGTATTCCAATGCGTCAATCGCTTTTCCTAAATCGATGAAAGATTCAGCCATATCCGCAATATCATTTGGTCTTGCGATTAATTGAACTGGAAGATCTCCATTCAATCCTGGATGCGTTGAATTTTGAGTTACATAATTTGAGACTGCAATTGAGGATAAATAAGTTGGAATTTGTTGATCCATCTGGTACGTTCGGACAATTGTATCTCCTTGCACTGTTTCTTGCCCTATATATGTTCCAACACAAAATGCACGATTATTTCCTCTGGTTGTAATATTATATTTAAAAGTTGATCTTTCTACAAAGCTATCGAAACATGGATGCCAACTTCGACCAAAATTAGGTGGGTTGGAACTTAAACCAATTCCAAGATTGTATGCGTAGCCATTGCTAAATGATAGTCCGCCAAATGCAGTTGGATCTACATCCGGACTTCCGTTATAGTAAACCACAACGGTTTGCTCATCACCAATATTCATGACTGGCAAATCTATCTTTAGTTTGAGATTATCATAAGTATATACTACTTGATTTCCATTGATCAAAACAGAGTCTACTGTAAGGTTTTGCAAATCTAATGTTATAGAATTGACATTATCCATTTTAGCAGCAAAGTAGACTTCACAATTTCCGTTGATATAACTAATGTTTACATCCAACACTTCTAAGTTGATGGTATAGTGTAATATATCGATAGTGTCACTTCTGGCATCGTCATTTCCCATTTGTTGGATTTGATCCAATGTCAATGGTTGTAATTTCACATGGTTGTGTGCATGACGACATCCGTGGTGAAGGTTTGGTTGTGCGGTCGCGAAAACTTGTAGGCATAGGAAAGTTAAAATTGATAGAACTAATTTGACGAGATTCATATGAATAAGTTTGGCGCTTAATTATGAAAAAATGTTGTCGTTTTGCTTGTTATTCCGTCTTATTGTTTGATAGCTCTAATATAAGGATTGTGTTGGGGTTTCAGGTTGTTGTTGCTTTGGTTTTTTTGAAAATGGTGGTTATACAAATTGAATCCTAAAATGGCGGTATTCAATAAGAAAAATTTATCGATATCAGCGTTGGAAATAAAGTCATGTACTTTTGCAATGCAAGCCAGCGCGGTAACTAAGGCTATGTCTGCGTTTTCCGTCTTGATCTCAATAAATTT
>CALFWW010000167.1 GCA_937928575.1 uncultured Saprospiraceae bacterium
ACTGAAAATCAGAATTGTAAAAAGGCGCTCTCAAAACTCAACTTCAATTTTGAAGGAACCATGAAAGATTGCGAAATCAAAAATGGCAAATTTGTTAGTGTAGATATCTATGCAAAATTCGCTGAAAGATGACAAAAAAAACGAGCGTGAACACGCATCTCATACGCACTCACGCTCGTTTTCCTCCATATAATAATACAATTTGTATAACAGCCATTTTAGAATACAATCTGTATAACTATCGAATAATCGTAATATCACCTCTATACAACAAGGTAATTCCATCCGCAAAATCTACTTCAATGATATAGACATAAACACCGGTTGGCGCTTCTTTTCCTCTAAAGTTTCCATCCCATCCGCCTGAAATATCATCGGCAGGAACAAAATTCGTTCTTTCAAATAATTGCTCTCCCCAACGATCGAATATATACATATAGTTGACATCAACTACACCAGGTCCAGACTCAATTTTGAAGATATCATTAAATCCATCTCCATTCGGACTGAAGATATTTGGAATATAAATATTTCTATTCTTGTCAACTTCTACAATAATGTCATCACTTCCAATACAACCATTGATATCCATAATCGTGAAGACATATTCTTGGGTGGATAGTGGAGCACTCCATGGTTCAAAACAATCCGTACACGAAAGTGCGACATCTGGTGTCCACCAAATAGAATCAATCGCTAAAGCTGATACTGGTAAAGGCTCCAATTGAATACTATCACCTAATTGAATTTCTACATCAGGTCCAAGATTCACGATTACCTCATCTGGTTGATTGATAAATATCATGGTATCTAATTGACAACCTTCACTATCAAAAACAGAAATGGTATGTGTGATATCTGCGAATACCGGAATTGCTGCATTCACCAATTGTTGTGGACCATTATTAACCGAGTAAGTATATAGTCCAGGATTTCCACCAAACACAGTATCCAAAGTAATGAAAGTTTGGAAACCAAAACACTCAGGTTCCATAGGTGTCGGAATCACCGCTACAATTGGAGGCGGTTGATTAATCGTATGTTGAGTCGTATCACTACATCCGTTTATATCTGTAACTGTAATGTTGTAAGTACCAATCGGCAGACCAGATGCTGTAGAAGTATTAGAAACATTATTCGTCCATTGATAAGTAGCAGGACCGGCATTTCCACCTGACCATACCACAGAGATATCTCCGTCATCTTCACCGAAGCAGATCGCGTCACTAGTACCAAACAAATCAATGGTTGCAATTAATGAATCCGGTTGCGCAATCGGAACTACAAATGAAAACGGACATCCATTGTTATCTTCAATAGAAACATTATAGGAACCAGCTGGTACATCAAAGATAGAATTGGTTGTGGAGCCAGTATCCCATACGTAATCGAAAGGAGGGGTCCCACCAGTAGCATTCAGTGAAGCACCACCATCACTATCTCCAAAACAAGAAGGTTCGTCAATAACAATAGAAGCGACATCCACACTAATTGGATCAGGAGCACCAATTTCGACAGAGTCAATGATACCACAAACCCCATCGGTGATAGAGACTGCATTCCAACCAGCACACAAAGCATTGGCAACACTATCTAATTCATTGGAAACCCAAGTGAAATCATAATCATTGCCACCAGTACCACCTGATACGAGTACAGTAGCAGATGCATCACATGTAACTCCATTGTTACAGCTTACTATTGTTTGATTAGTGAAAGTCGCAACAATCGGAGGAGGGATCGGTAAGTAAACACACACTTCTAATGCTTCACATTGATTCGAATCAGTAATTGTGGCACAATAAGTAGAGTCACCCATCAGACCAGGTAACAATGGATTTTGACCAAGAAAACCAGTCGACCATTCATAGGTATATGGTGGCGTTCCACCTTCAACGATAATATTGACGGCACCATTGTTATCCTCTGGGCAAGTTGGGATCACCACTAAACTATCTACCAAAGTAATTGGATTAGGTGAAGCAATGACAGAAGTGTCAATTGCAGTACATCCATCTACTGTTGTTACTGTCACAAAATAAGTTCCGACACCAAGGTTGTTGACGATCTGTGTATCATCTCCAGTATTTGGGGACCATTGATAAGAATCCACCGGTGAGTTGGTAGAAACGATGGTCACTTCCAAAGATCCATCAATACTGTTGCTACAATCTAAAAAAGTAGTATCAGGAAGTGAGATAATTGGAGGGTCCGGAGGAAGAATAGTAACCATCAAAGAATCCATACACATATTGTCATCGGAAACAGTCACGGTATAATTTCCACCAATCAATCCACTAGCCATTGGTGTCGTTTGATTCGGCGTTGTTCCCCAATCATAACTCAAGGTTCCGACACCACCAACTACACTAACAGTTGCACTACCATCCATTCCGACTACACAAGTTTCATCCATAGAATCATCCAAGGTAATGGCAATTTGAGCTGGTTCTACTACATCATATGATTCTACTAATTCACAACCAGCAGCATCGGTAATCGTTAATTCATAGGCCGTTCCCATATTTCCATCCAACATCATTCTATCTTCAGGATTCATGGCTCCAGGTAAATCATTCCAATCAAATGAATAACCTCCGTTATTGCTTCCAATTGCAGATGGGGTAATATTAATCGCTCCATCATCTGCACCAAAACAAGATACATCCGAAATCACAGCATTGGCTTCTATTATCGTAGTTGCTCCGACATCAATGGAATCAATGTGAACACAACCACTTCCACTACTGTCAGTAATTGTTATATAATACCTTCCTGGATCTAACCCATTGACAGTTGCCATGGTAGAAGGTAAATTAGGATTTGTAATTGCTGGTGCATCCCAGTTATATGAATAAGGACCCATTCCACCAGTTGGATTGGCACTTACACTCCCATCAAGAAATCCAGCACAGGTTGCAATTTGAGTTGTAAAACCAGGATCAATAGGTGCTGGGTTTGCTAAAGTCGTACTTGCCATGCCAGTACATCCGGTAGGTATATGTGTCACTGTTACTTCATAAAAAGCAGCAGGTAAGTTTGCAATATTAGCGGTCGTCTCCATATTGTTCCATAAAACAGAAAAATCAGGATCTGGTAAATTAACAACAAAGCCATCGTAAAATACGGTCAACATTATACTTCCATTATTATCACCAGTACAAGTTGGATTTAAAACTGCTGTTTGGACACCAACTTCGGAAGGTTGCGGAATTTCAATTGTTTCATTGGTAGTTTCTGGAATAGGAGAAGAAGAATCTGTAATAATGATTTGGTATTGATCACCTCCATTCAAATTGGATATATTGTCCATTCCTCCATCTGTCGCGATAGCGCCACTTCCCATATCGGTAGGATCCGTCACATTCTCATAGGTGTAAGTGTACGGTGCATTACCACCAGAGACTGTAAAGTCTATTTCTCCATCAGTGGCTCCGAAACAAGTTGC
>CALFWW010000168.1 GCA_937928575.1 uncultured Saprospiraceae bacterium
TCCCCAAATAGAGTTCTAAAAATTCCAATACCAAACTTATATTTGCGCTATGAATACATTCAAAAAAACCGGAATTCTCCTATGCTTAGTAGCATTCACTACCCTCCAACTATCAGCTCAATCTTACAACACAGCAGTCGGTCTTAGACTTGGAACAGATTGGGGGTTGACCATCCAACAACGAGTTGCAAAATTTACCACCGTTGAAGCGATCATTCAACAATCATTCGGAAAAGACGAAACCAGCGTCTCCTTGTTGCTTGAACAACATAAAAGACTTATCAGTAAACGATTCAATTTCTATATCGGTGCAGGTATTCAGAAAGGGTGGTCAGGAGAATTAGATTCTTTAAATGAAGGAGATCCTTTTGGGATTCCATTAATTGCGGGGGCTGAATTTACCATCAATAAATTAGTACTATCCTACGATTTCAAACCTGTCATCAATGTTTTGGGAGGAAGTCCGTTTGTCGTTCAATCAGGATTATCATTGCGATATGTATTTTGGAGTCGACCTAAAGAGACCCCAATCAAAGACAAGTTCGGCAACATGAAAGAAAAACGCGCTGAGAAAAAAGCGGAGAAAGAAAAGCAACGAGAAAAAGATCGGAAGCAAAAAGAAAGAGACGAACGCAAAAAGAATCGCAAAAAACTGTTTGGTGGTGGTAGCTAATGTATAGTTCTACTCCACCAAACTTTCGATGGCTTGAAGCTACACTTGAGAAGCGAATTAAGTAAATAAAACAAAACACACACGATGTCCCTTTCTGTGTTTTCCGTGCTTCTGTATGACAATTAAAAACACACATCCTCCATCCAACTTCCATTCGAGATATCTGCGCGACTCACAGGTCCAATAGCTGATCTAGCAAAAATCAAAAAATAAATCCAACCATAAGGAACTATTCTAATTCCTTCGCCGTTCCCATTTATACAAATTGTAGTCTAAAAGTGCGGATATATTTGGAAGGAAAATTTTTCGAGATCAAGGCAGAAGACGTAGACATAGCCTTAGTTACGGCGAGGCTTTCTAACGAAGATATCGGGAAATTTTTCTCAAAGATAACCGTAATTATAGACTACAATTTGTATTAGTATAAACAGTTATCGAAAGATGCAGAAAATTCAAACATACAATTTTAACAATATTTTACAACCGAAAAATGGTTGTAACAAACGAGTGATTGATTTTTACTCAAAGGGGCTATCCCAGCATTCAGGTGCATTGTCAAATATTTCATTTTCAAAATGTTTAGAAATTAACTTGATAGCGTACTAATAACCACCTCATTTCTTTAAAAGATGCGGTAGTTATCATAACTGCCAATTCAAAAGAATTTTCTTTTAATTCTAGTTGTGTTACTGTAAAGACGATTTATTTTACTGGTTCCAATCACGCGACACTGTTCATCATTTTTTTCATTTTCAAATACATGTTGTTATGAGTTTAACATCAGCAGATACTTATTATGTAAAAGCTTTGAGTACATTTAGATACGATATGGAAAGTTCAATGGAAGCATTGAATTATGCATTGGGATGTGATCCGGATCATGCTCCTTCCAATTGTTTGATGGGGAGAGTTTATATGGAGTATATCAAGAATTACGATATGGCAGAGGAATATTTTGGTTACGCCATAGCGAGCGATCCAAAGTATCCGGATACGTACGAAGCATTCAGTCAGGTGTTGATTTGGAAAGGAGATATTCGTCATGCACAACGGTTAATTAATTTCAGTTTCAAATTACCTGGAGTTGATAAAGCAATTTTGCACGCAAGGAGAGCACAGATTTATGAGATTCAAGGTCAACCGAAATTAGCCATCAAAGCCATTAAGACTGCATTGGAGCATTCTTATAATAGTGGTTATCAATGGCACTTTGAAATGGAATTGGCGAGAGTGAAGAAAAAAGCGAAGCAAATGAAGAAGCGGAAGAAGTAGTTTTTTTGTTTTCCACAGTCCGTCGATAACATAAAGAATTCAATCCCTGAATTGATCCCTTGAAGGAGTTTTCCTTTGAGGGGTTTTTTAATTTGTCGGTCCCAAAAAAAACCGTTGGATCGATAAGTAATTAAAATAAAAAAGGCCGCATCAAACAAATGACACGACCGTTTTTAATGGGTGGAAGACGGGATTCGAACCCGCGGCCCTCGGTACCACAAACCGATGCTCTAACCAGCTGAGCTACAACCACCATATATGTTTGTCCAAATTGAATTAGACACGCTATATACTAAAGCGCTGTAAAAATAGAATAAGTTCCCAAAAGAGGGAAAACTTAGGTCATTTTTTTATGCTAGTTTTACCACATAAAACACAAAGAGACAAGTCACAAAAAACAAAGCGCACGTATTTTTAACACATAAGCGCACAAAGAGACATAGAAACACAAAGAACCTTGTTTCGTAAAAAATTCTTTCAAACTACATTCACGAAACAAGAGCTATGTGTTTCTTTGTTTCTGATGTGATCTATGTGTTAAATTGCGTCCTCTGCGACTTGTCGCATTTTGAGATACAGGTCGTTGAGTCCAAAACTTTTTTTTTGCAAGCTTTTTACAAGCATGTAGTACAATAGAAACATAGACACACATAGAAAAGGCATGCGTGAGTCTATGTTCTTCTATGTATCTACTTTGGTCTATGTGTTAAAATCGATATTCTACGGTTCCCTTCCCTTACTCAGTAGGATCTACCTTCAAAGTAAACTTTCTCGATACCGGATTTAAAGGAACATCCGCGACATTACCTTTACCATCCAACAGCGTCAATTTCACCTCATTTTCACCCATTGGTAATCCATCAATAAAATAAGGTTGCCAAGTATCAATCATATGCTCAGTGCCATTAATTTCAGCTTTCACTTTATAGTTCCGACCTAATTCCGCATTCACCATATAAAAATCAAGCATCACGCGATCCGTAGCATTTTTCCCGACATAGGTTCCTTTTGGGCGACTGTAAAACATCATCGGTGTCGTCACATTTTTTTCCTGAACAATCGAGTTATTTTTGATGTCAATTTTTTTGGCAGTATAAGCTGCTTTTGTTTTGATGCTCTCATGATAGGAACGAGACAAAAAAGCCAAAAGATAATGCGATCCATCTTCCATTTTATAATCAAATTCAGAAGTATACTTAGCGGCATAAGGTCCATTGTCGACGATCAAATGGATGTGTTGACCTTTATCAGAATTTGCACACATCTTTGTAGCTGCATCATCCGTCTGTGAACCTAGTTTGTAAGAAGTACCTCCGATTCCGAAATTAAACTTACCATTTTTAAAATCCATAGATTTAATGGCTGCATCTGTAAATGCCGGTGATTTACTAAATGGAGAAATCTTAATTTCCTTTGGCGTTGAATCCACCGGTTTTTTCGTTTCTACTTTTGTAGACGAAGTAGTCTTTGTTGGTGTATCTTGTTTGCAAGCGAAGAACCCACATGCGAACACACACAGGATAAACATTATTCTTTTCATAAGAGGAAAGGGTTTTTTCATGAATGTAATACAGAGATAGTCTGTGTAATAGAAACTCTTTTAATTGAAAAAGTGTTTATATTATGCACCAATTATGCAACGCAAAAGTACAAATTAATATGCAGACCAATAAAATAGAATTGACAGTTGATGGGATGACCTGTACGGGTTGTGCTGCCAATGTTGAGCGCTATTTGACCAAAAAAGGGCTGACTGATGTCTATGTCAATTTTTCTACTAAAGAAGTTGTTTTTTCAAAGAATAAAAGCCTCAAAATTGATGACATCAAAAAGGGGATTTCCAACCTTGGATTTGTGGTAGTAGAAGCGGATATGCAGATTCCATTTTGGACGATTGAGAAAAAATTAACCCTTGCTTCCATCTTTACGATTCCACTTTTTTTGCATCATATGGTGATGATGTTTGGCCTTCATATTCCTTTGATGGATAATTTTTGGGTACAATTTGCAATCTGTTTGCCTGTTTTTATTATTGGTGTTTTACATTTCGGAAGAAGTGCTTGGTCGTCTTTACGTGCAGGAATGCCGAATATGGATGTTCTCATTTTTATTGGATCAACTGCTGCATTCATTTATAGTGTTATTGGTACTGTCTTGAATGAACACAATTATATTTTCTATGAGACCAGTGCAATGATAATTACATTAGTATTGTTAGGAAATTTGATTGAAAAAAGGGCGGTAGACCAAACAACATCATCCATTAAGGAATTATCAAAACTAAAAGTAGAAAAAGCAAATGTAGTGATGCCATCAGGTGCAATCATAAGTGTGAAAACAGAGGAGCTAATGCCTGGCAATATTTTGCAAGTCAATACTGGAGACAAAGTTCCGACAGATGGCTTGATTTTATCGGGGAATGGCCTCTTGAATGAATCCTTATTAACAGGTGAAAGCATCCCCATCCAAAAAACAATCGGTCAAGAAGTAATTGGTGCCTCCGTTGTTGAGGATGGAAATTTTAGAATGAAGGTAACAGCGGTCGGTAAAAATACAGTGTTGACCAATATCATTGACTTGGTCAAAAAAGCACAACAAGAAAAACCGGATATCCAAAGATTGGCAGATAAGATAAGTGCCATTTTTGTACCAGTCGTTTTGATGATTTCAGTATTGACGTTATTGATTTCCTATTTTGGTTTTGGAATTCCTTTTGGAGAAGCCTTGATGCGCGCAATTGCCGTGTTGGTAATATCATGCCCATGCGCGATGGGGTTGGCAACACCGACTGCAGTAATGGTTGGGGTAGGGCGATTGGCAAAAAATGGAATACTCATTAAAGGTGGTCAAACAGTCGAAACATTTGCTGGAATTAAAAATATTGTTTTTGATAAGACAGGTACGTTGACGACTGGCGAATTCGAAGTAAAAAAAATCAACTACTTTGGTGATGAAAATGAAATTAATGCCATCATCCATGATTTGGAACAACACTCCTCTCATCCAATTGCAAAATCACTAATCAAAGCATTTCCCAAAAATGGAGTCGCCACTTCATTTCAATCTATTGAGGAAATAAAAGGAAAAGGGATGAGCGCAATAGATACAGAAAATAATGTCTATCAATTGGGGGCCAACAAAATACTTGATCAATCATCTATAGATCCTCAACATGATATTTATCTGACCAAAAATAATCAGCTTTTAGCGACAATTGATTTACAAGATGATCTCAAAAAAGAAACAAAAGAAGTAATCGATTACTTAAATAAGGAGAATATTGACACTATTATTTTGAGTGGTGATAAAGAAGCCAAAACCAAACAAATCGCTGAAACACTAAAAGTTGATTATCTAGCGGAACAATTACCTGAGCAGAAATTAAATAAAATTGAGTCATTATCCAACAACGCACCTACAGCAATGGTCGGAGATGGAATCAATGATGCGCCAGCCTTGGCACGAGCGACCATAGGTGTTTCCTTAAGTGATGCTTCTCATACAGCGATTCAGACTTCACAAGTCGTATTAATGAATGGCAATATTGGCAAACTGAAAAAAGCCTTCCAAATTTCAAAACACACCTTACTGACCATCAAGCAAAATCTATTTTGGGCATTTGCCTATAATATTATCGCGATTCCGATTGCTGCCCTTGGATTTCTAAACCCGATGTGGGGCGCCATTTTTATGGCACTTTCTGATGTGATTGTAATTGGAAATTCTATTCGACTGAAAAGTAAGCCGGTGGATTGAGGACGTGTTTTTGATATAGGAAAATCCCATCATTCAATTATCCCGCTCGGTAAGATTCTTATTAAACTCAGCATTGCTTACATTTTCAGTTGCACGGACTTTTTCAAGCATTTTCTCAGGTGCAATTTTATCAGTGTTGTAAGTCAATAAGTACATACCCATCCGCTTGTTAATGGTCTTTTTAATTTTCAACTCATATATATTGAAATCATCCAACAATATATTTGCATCAGTCTTTACACTCACGATGAGCTCATTGTAAATAAAGGTTGAGTTTGCAGGTGCTGTGTTTTTGCTTTTGGTTCCATTACAACTTATAAGGAAAGTTGTAATGGAACCTATGAGTAACAAAAAGTATAATTTCGATTTGGTCATCTTATCTATTTGTTTTGACGACTTTAATGATTTTTTGATCAGCACCACTTTGCAATCTTAAAAGGTATAAACCTTCAGGGATATACTCGGTATCAATTTGGATATCATGGTTTTGATTTGTTGAATTTTCCACTTCTTGTGCAAATATAATTTGACCTAACTCATTTAGTAAGTTGATTGTTATATTTTCTTTTAAGTCTTGCGAATTAAAAGAAAGGTTTAGTTGGTAGTCAAAAGGAGAAGGGAAAACACTTACGTCATTAAAGTTTGATATGGCTTCAATGTCACTGAAGCAGTCGGTCATGAAATTTTCATTTTCAGTAAACTCAGAGTCAATGAAACTGCAAACGGTTTTAATTCTAAGCTCATAATCCGAGCATTCTGATAAATCTTCTAAATTAATTGAATTTGTACTTGAAGTGATTTCATTCCATGTCATTTGGTTTACTTCTTTATAGTTGAGCAAATAACTTTCCGCTAAATTTACTTGTGTCCAACTTACAAGTGCAGAAGTTTCTGTGATTGCTGCGATTTGTACATTGGTGGCTTGTGCGCATTGAGGTGTTCCTTCAACAATATATACACAATAATCTTCTACTTCTCCAAAATTTCCTGCTCCCGGGTTACAGGTGTCGTTGGTGTCATTGAAATACATACCCACTCTCATACGTGTCAATCCAGTAATATTGGTAGGAGGAATTTGGAATTGTCCCGTAACTGTATTGTTTACATTTAAAATTTCGAAGACCTTTTCAGAAGTACTAAACATACCATCGCCGTCTAGATCAATCCAGATCTTAATGTTTTCGTCATAATTAATTCCTGCATATCCTGGTGTTATTGTAAAATCATAGCTTCCGTAAGTTTCGAATGTTGTGGTAACTGTACTGGTGTAGTCTCCATATCCATCATCATTTCCGGAGGCATTATTGATGGAGCCAGTTTCAAATGATTCGATCCATTCATCAACTGTATTAAGTGCACCGACAGTACAATATTGCAGGTCGAGACATGGACCACAACCGAGTGTAACAAAATTCTGCTCCATTCCATAATCTATGATATCGTTTTCGCAGACGATCTGTATTTGATAGACATATGGTGTACAGGCAATTAAGTCAGAAATCTGGGTAGTAGTGGTAGTTAAATCAGTAATTTCAGTCCAATCCATCGATGCAACTTCGCGATATCTAATGTTGTAACTTTGAGCAGCAAGAATAGAATTCCAGGAAATAGTTGCAGTTGTTTCGGTAAGATCACTCGTACTAATTTCAGTTGGTAGTTCGCAGCAACCATCTGTTTTGAAAGTATGGATCTGAGAAGGATCGGATGCAATCGTATCGCAACTTGACGTAACTTGAAATTCATAAAAAGTACAGGCAAGCAAATCAGTTAATTCAATTCCAGCAGTCGCCGGGGCAATGATATTCCAATCCACGATACCTTGTTCTCTCCATCTAAGCGTGTCTTCAACAGCGTTTTGATTCGATGTCCATTCTAAAGTGGCATTGGTGTCAGTGATATTGAATGATCTTAATGCAACAGGATTTGGACAAGGACCGCAATTGTTCATCAGAGTAAGCATACTGTTATTGATATTGAGTCGCTTACCAGTAGTTGTTATTCCGTCAAGTGAAGGATTGTCATCCCCATTTTCTAGGATATATTGTTTCACTTGTAAAGCAGCAGTTGCTGGATCTGCTTTGGCTAAGGCTATTAGATTGGAGCAAGGTGCCGAATATAACAAAGCAATTGCTCCCGCTACATGAGGGGTGGCACCGGATGTTCCTCCAAAAGAATCATAAGAACTTCCGTTAGATAATGTCCAAGTTTCGGAACCAAACGCTCCAAGATCAATCGTCTCTAATCCATAACCAGCGCCAGTAACTTTTTGATCATTCCGATTCATGTTGGTGACTGAGATTAAAAAATCACTTGGACATGCAGTTGGTAAATCACCGATTACATCAACGTTTTGATTGCCATTGATGGTTGCACCACAACTTACAATTCCATGTACTCCCAAAGAATCATAAAATGAACACCAAAGAGGTGCATCAGCAGGTTGACCGAAATCAATACCCCAAGACGCATTGGTTGAAACAACAAATGCTCCTTCCGCACCATCAGTCTCATTATATCTGATACGTGCCTCCAGTGCGTATCCATACGCCTCTAGCACTTCACTTTCAACACCCGATCCTCCTTGAATTAACATTAGTTTTACGTCCCAATTCACTCCAGCCACACCGATGCCATTATTACCTACTGCACCGACAATACCCGCTACAGGAGTACCATGACCGGTCGGCCCTTGATCTATTGCATCGGAATTAGAACTCGTGCTCCAACCTCTAAAGTCATCTGTAAAACCATTGTTATCATCATCAATTCCGTTGTTGGGAATTTCTGCATAATTATACCACACATTATCAGCTAAGTCTGGATGTGTTATTTGATAGCCTCCATCAATGATACACACGACAATGGTATCTCCTTCAGGAGTCAATCCACCTGTTGCAATATCCCAAGCCAAATCTGCATCAATATCAGCACCTACCGTTCCACCATCTTGACCAGTATTAATGTATTGCCACTGGTCCATAAACTGTGGATCATCCGGTATCGTTTGCCTCAATTCCAGAAAGTGGTTAAACTGAGCAAGTACAATGCCTTCTGATTTCCTGACTGCATCTAAGATTCTTAGATCACTAACGTCAACAAAAGAATAGAGATGAATATTCAATGATGCTGAAATTAATTTTTTGTATTTTAAATGAGAAAGGACTCCCTCACTTTGATTCATTTGTCTAACCCAGCGAATTGCGTCAATATTTGAATCATGCTGAACAATTAATTCTCCATCCACATAGTCTAATTTTTGAGAAAAGACATCTTGACAAAAATAGGTAAGCAAGAAGAATGGTAATAGTAGTTTTATGTATTTCACGATAATGATAATAGATTAGAATAAAAATAATAACACCTTTAAATTAACCTAACTTTTTGGGTATTTAAATATTTATTGCGAGTGGTTTAATTTTTTTGATGGTTTGTCTCCAATCAGTTAATTTGACCAACAACTTTTGATAAATCACAATTAATTTTGCAGCGCTTAGCAACAAGTAGGTGGAAAAAAGAGGGTCTCTATTGATTTGAATGGGTACTCGCATGATTCATATTCCAATAAAAGATTTTCACGTGTCTAGCTGAAAAATAAAAATTTGTAAATGAGAAGATAATTCTGAATAATAATTGGAGAAATATTCAATAATGATTCAATTTTTTTAAGTTTACAAAAGTGAAGATAATTCAATTAATATCAGGACCTAGGAACCTCTCTACTGCACTTATGTATGCTTTTGAGAATAGGGGAGACACGACTGTTTTAGACGAGCCGATGTATGCACACTATTTGTCAAAAAATAATGTGGATCATCCAGGAAAGGAAGCAATCATTAAATCGCAGTCAACTGACCTTAATAAAGTAATCAACGAAGTTTTGTTTGCAAATTATCCCACTGGACACTTGTTCATCAAAAATATGGCGCATCATTTTACGGGTGTCGATTGGGAATTTATTTTAAAAATGAAGAACATCATTTACATCCGAAACCCAAAACAATTAATCGCTTCTTTCGCCAAAGTCATTGATGAACCCACTTTACAAGATATCGGAATAGCAATAGAATATCAGTTGTATGAATTTCTAGTCAATTATGATCAGCATCCCATCATTCTAGATTCTGGTGAGTTATTGAAAGACCCCAAAAAGGTACTCCAATTGCTTTGTGCTAAATTAGAGATTCCATTTACTGAAAAGATGTTACATTGGGCAGCAGGACCGAGAAAAGAAGATGGCGTGTGGGCGGAATATTGGTATGCCAATGTCCATCAATCTACGGGATGGGAAAAACAAAAAACAAGTGATCGTCCTTTGCCTGACCGACTATTACCTTTGTATAATGAAGCCATGAAATATTATCAACCTCTTTTTGAAAAATCCTTAAGAGTTATTTAACAACACAAAAACGAAAAAAATGTTACAGCAATTTAATCCAAAAAATAAAGACCTACAAGTATACATCAAAGATAGATTGTATCATCGAGATGAAGCAAAGATATCGGTATTCGATAGTGTCGTACAAGGGGGAGATGCGGTTTGGGAAGGATTGCGTCTGTATAAATGGGGTGTCTTTTTATTGGACCGACACTTGAATCGAATGTATGAATCTGCTAAAGCATTGGCATTTGTAGATATACCCAGTGAAGATCAAATTAAAAAAGCATTAGTTGAAACGTTTAAGGCCAATAACATGACTGATGGTGTCCATGTACGATTGACATTGACAAGAGGAGAAAAAATCACTTCAGGAATGGATCCAAGATTAAATCAAAATGGAAGTTGTCTCATCATATTACCAGAACACAAGCCACCTGTATACGACAATGAACATGGTATTAAAATCATCACTTCCTCCATTCGAAGAAATAATCCATCTTTTCTGGATTCCAAAATTCATCACAACAATTTACTTAACAATATACAGGCAAAAATACAATCCAATGTCGCTGGAGCAGATGCTGCGTTGATGCTAGATCATCAAGGATTCGCCGCAGAATTAAATGGCACCAATATTTTTATGGCTAAAAAGGGAGTGGTTTATACCCCATTCGCAGATGCTTGTCTACATGGTGTTACAAGAGGCTTCATCATGGAGCTTTGTAAAAAGCACAATATCGAAATTCACGAAAAAAATATTTCATTGACGGAGTTGTATAATGCAGATGAAGTATTTACAACAGGTACGATGGGAGAGCTAACACCAGTTACTTCCATCGATGATCGTGTCATTGAGAATCGAAACAACTCTAATGTTATGAAGACACTGATTCATCACTTTGAAGGGGCGATTGAGCCGTTTTGTGTGAAGGTGTGAGTGTGATTATTTAATTTGGAGTGCATATTAGAATTTATATTCAACTATTCCTTTAAGAAAGAAAGGCGTTCCTGGAGTAAAATGAATTTCTTCTACGGGAAGCGGTTCATTAAACAATCTGGATTCAGTCGCAAACTGCGTTTCATTCCATTCAGTATTTAGAAGATTTTGAATTTGCACACCAACGCTGACGGACTTCCAATTATAACCTGCGTTGAAATCTACGATCGTGTATCCTTCTGCAACAATGGAATTATCCTCATTGGCAGGACGATTATTGATATGCCTCATATTCAGTCCTCCATAAAGCCCTGATCTATGAAGTATTTGTATGCCACTGGCTAAGGTAAAATCAGGTGCTAATGGAATGTAATTTTCACCGACCTCTTCTTCCGTACTTCTTGCCAAAGTGTAGTTGGCATCAAAATCCCATAACAACCAATCGACGGGTTGATAACGCATACTCACTTCTAGTCCTTGTCTTTTTGTTTTGCCACTTGGCTCTACAATACCAGCGTCTCCCACATACACGAATTCTTGCTCTAAAAATAAATACCAATAAGCAGTATTGATCAACAATGATGGTACAGGTTTCCAAATAAAACCCAAATCCATCCCATAACTTGCGGGTAATGTTTTTTCTCCTTCTTGTGCAACGACCACTCTTGCATCATTAGAATGAAAGCCTTTTCCACTTTTAAAATAGAATTGAAGATCAGTGGAATAATTATGTAAAACATTCAATTTAGGGCTAAGGATTGATTGATTAACTGAGGGGCGATCGTAGACTCCATTTAAGGCATCTATATATTCAAAATCAAAATAGTCCAATCGTAAACTCGGATTGATCACCCATTTTCCAAATTCCATATTTGCATTGGCGTATAGACCAACATTCGTTTCATTGACGTCACCGAATCTAATTCGATTTAATATTTCTTTTCGGTTCAATGTATGGGACAGCTCATTTTCCTTAATTCGATCGGCTCTCAATTGAATCCCTAATTGATAATCAAAATCCATCCAACTGACTCCTGTTGAAGAAAAGTATTCGCTGTTTACTCCAAAAATATCCCTCGTTTCTCTTTGACGAATTTGATCTCCATTGATTGGATCTTCTAGGAAAAAGGTAAAATTTGAGAATAGCTCGAAATCATATTTTGAGTAAAAGATAGCGCTCTTGATGAAGGAATTACTGGAAGTAAATTTTTGGTGATTCAGTAGTAAATTCGTTCGGCTCGTTTCTCCACCTTCTGTGTCATCGATCGCACCAAAACGTCCAATGAATTTGTCTTCAACACTTCTTACGGGTATCTGTCCTGAGGCATCCCAATTACTTGTGAAATGAGAAACGGTCAATCCAATCTTATCAGCATTAGAAATTTTCCCCGTATATTTTCCAAAAACATTAATTCTATTAAAATTCTGCGGACTATCGAAAGGGCCATCGGAATTAATATATTCAGTTGCAAAATAGCCATGGTGATGCTCATTATTAATCAAGTTGAACAATCCTACAAAACGCTGGGTGTTGAATTGACCCAATTCCATTTTTATAGAATTATTTTTTATTGCCTCATGCGTTTTGAAATTGACATATCCAGCGGTATTAAAATTTCCGTGGTTGCCGTAGTAAGCACCTTTTCCGAAGTCAACATTTTTTATAGTTTCAGGAATTAGAAAATGCAAATCAGCATACCCTTGTCCGTGTGCATGAGAAACCATGTTGACCGGTAATCCATCAACTGCGATCGTAATATCCGTACCATGATCAATATCAAAACCTCTCAAAAAGATTTGTTCCGCCTTTCCCCCACCTGCATGTTGGCCTATAAATAAACCAGGAACTTGACGCAATACATCCTGAGATGAGTTGACAGGATTGGTTTGTAAATCAATTGAAGTTATTAAATTGAGCGCGTTTAATTTTGGAGAAATCACTACTTCCTTCAAAGAAATGGCGGATGATTTTAATTCAATAGTAAGAGGTTCATTAAAGGTAGTCACGGTAATACTTTTTGCTTCATAGGCAATATGAGTAATCATTAAAATGTCTCCGACACTGACTTTGTCGAATGCAAAAACACCATTATGATCGGTATGCGTGTGCGTTAAGTTAGATTCATTGAATAATTGGACACCTATGATAGGTTCTTTGTAATCGTCAACAATTTTACCAGAGAGTGTTTGTGCTACTATCTGAAATGGCACTAACCAAATGAGAAATAGCGTAATCGCATTAGTGAAAGACATGATGTTTATATTAATTCCAAGTTACCCGACTATAAAGTCTAAGGTTAGTAATTGTTCAATCAATTTTTTTAAATAATGACTAGAATTGTCCATAATTGAACATTTGAGAGAAGGTTATTTCTCGTCAAGGGTCAAAGATAAAAAAATGAATTGCCAATTTAACATCTCCGCTTCTAATGCTTTAGTCTACGAGGAAAGATTCATTTATATGGCTAGATAGGGAATAGGAAAAATATTGTTGGAAACAAAAGTGAATAAACATTGATGGATAGCTCCGATTTTGTCATACTTTTATGAAGTGAGGAATTTGGTTAGCATCACATTAAAAATCAATTCCAACTCTCACCGCAATTCGCTTAAACCACAGATCGTATTCAGCTCGAACTTCATTATCAAATTGGTCTGTCGAAATATGTAGCCCAGATCCCTTTTGAAAATAGTTGAGGATTTCCACAAAATATTTTGAATCACGTGATGATGCAAAACTAATTCCAGCACCTAAAGCTGCGGCCAGTCCACCTTGAGCATTAGACCCTTCATTAGAGAATCCACCAGGAAAGCCATATCCATAGCCAACCGTTCCGGCAGTATACAATCTACGTCTTTTGTGGGTCAAATAATATCTTCCGCTTCCATATAAACTTGCGAAATTGACGTTGAAAAAAAGACCATTGGTATTAAAATTAACTGATTGTATTCCGACTCCAATTCCCAATGCAAATTTATTATTCATGAAGCGATTGATTGAAGTATTAACTTGCACATCGGGTGAATTGCTAAATCCTATCCCATAGCTGAACGTACCAAAAAGACCAGTAATTTTATTGAATTTTCCATTTTCAAAAACAAGTGCATTTTGCTTGTCATAGACTCTAAAGGCAGTTCTCCTATCAATCCTAATTGTATTCTCAAGCAGGTCTCTACTCTTTAATTTGATTTCGATAATATTGTCTTCCTCCGATAATTTTTCACCTAGGAAAGTAACTCCGTCCTTGTATTTGACAAGAATTAAATTATGATCGAATTGAGCATTTGCATAAAAGCAAATCGTGGAAATTAAAATTATTAACGCGGATTTTAGCATCTCCTTGAGGTGTAGATTTTAAATATAAAAATGGCTATCCAACAATAAGTATGCGAGATAGCCATTTCGAGAAAAATTACATTTCTATCGTGCTTTGAATATTTAGATTTAGGTTTTCATCAATCGTGAATTGACTTAATCCTTGAGGTCCTGCAATGAATATAATATTGCTATTTTGAGGATCAGAGATAATGTCATAAGCTTCAACTGTTGGAATTTGATTCACCAATTCCGGTTGTTGATTGTTAATGATGTCAAATATCTTTAACCCATTTTCTCCTTCTCCCACAAATAAATGATTGCCAATTGTCGTCATGCCATAAGGACTTGTCATTTCGATTGTTTGAATTTCCTTTGGTTGTGAAATGTCCTCGATGTCAACTACAATCAAGGTGTTGATATTACCCTGACATCTTGTATCATCTGCTGAATTTCGTAGGGTGATATAAGCCACCTCATTATGTGGCAATACCGGGTCACAAGAGGTGGCATGACTAAATGAAAAGGACTCTTCGGGATCCATTGGATTGTCTAATTTGAAGACACCCATTGATGAACTGGAACCAATAAATAAATGATCTTTGTAAGGGAAAACGGTTTCCATATCATTAATCGGACTATCATTAATTACAAAATTAGTAGCAAAATTATTGTCATTTAAAACGATGATATTGTTATTGCTAATTAAGTAAACGTAATCTCCATTTTTATTAATTCTATTGACGGTTCCACTTTGTGCGGCACTGTTTCCTGCAAAAGAAGTAGGGATGGCTGAGCTAGGAATTATATTTCTTGCATAGTCGTAGTACACATAATTAGATCGTTGCATTTCACTATAAAAATTATCGTCTTTATCTAACACGATTGTTTTTTGAGTAAAATCG
Source organism: uncultured Saprospiraceae bacterium (assembly GCA_937928575.1). Lineage (GTDB taxonomy): Bacteria > Bacteroidota > Bacteroidia > Chitinophagales > Saprospiraceae > CALDGQ01. The sequence continues at coordinate 15,238 of CALFWW010000168.1, forward strand.
AATCCTAACAATGCTTCTCCTTCCGCATTCAAGAAAGTGCTCTGAACTGCATTTTTTGCTCTACTCAACAAAGTAACTTGATTAGGATTGCTAATATCAATCTTCAGCATATCATAATTACTTTCGGCATATAGTACATTGCCTTCAACAAAAAATTCCTTATTTCCAGGAATGTTGATAAATGAAGTGTTGGTAGGATTTGCTCGATTGGAGTTGTCAATAACATGGATACCGACACCTTCTTCACCTACTAAAACAAAGTTTTCAGCTAGATAAATTTTACCTGCATTTTCAATGGTTCTTGCTGCGGCATTTAATGGGGTGGCTCTCACGTTTTCGAGGTCACCATAAATTGCAGTTGCTTCTTGAAAAGTAACTTTAATAGTTCCCTTGTCTTTTGTGCAAGCACTAAAGCTCACAAGGAAAATACTTAAAATACATACGATGGATAGCATTTGTTTTGTTCTCATTTTTCGGATTTAATTAAGTGACAGAATTAAGGGTAATTCGTAAACGCTTTTGATACGGTTTTATTTTTTCTTAACAATTTTCTTTACTACGTCGTAAGTAACAATAGATAAGGATAACCACTTTTATGTTCATCTGCCCTAAATAATTAATAAAAAATAAAAAATCAATCTTTCAGTTGATTTTGGCAATGAAATCTATTAGATTTGAATAGTGCAAGTTGCACAAGCCTGATGCCCGAGAGCGCGACAGGAGATTTCCTAACTAAAAAAAGGAGGTATTCATGAAATTATCTATGTCAACAGTCAAATTTCTTATTAACAGCAAAACAACAATTCAGTCCTAATATTATAGGAAGGTCTTAAAAGATGAAGTTCAAGTCATAACGCTTGTTCCTTCATGAGTTTTTTTGCTTTATAAGCAATTAGCTGAAGAGAAAATCCCTTGTAACTATAATGTTACAAGGGATTTTTTAATGCTTCAAAGGAGCGAAAGCAAAAAGCCAATTGCGAGGAAAAATTTATTGAGATTAAGGCGAAAAACGTAAAGATAGCCTTAGTTACGGTGAGCCTGCCTGACTGCGCCAAGCAGACAGGGCTTTTCAACGCATATATCGATAAATTTTTCTCATAGATAACCGCCATTTTGGGGTTCAATCTGTATAATTACTTCGTACTACTCCCTACCAAA
>CALFWW010000169.1 GCA_937928575.1 uncultured Saprospiraceae bacterium
GAGATCAAGGCAGAAAACGTAGACATAGCCTTAGTTACGGCGAGCCTGCCTGACTGCGCCAAGCAGACAGGGCTTTCTAACGAAGATATCGGGAAATTTTTCTCAAAGATAACCGTAATTATAGACTACAATTTGTATAATGCCTTTTTGTTGAATAGATATCTTTTGTACTTTATCCATACTGATAAGATATCTGTGCAATTCATTTAAAAATTACAACCTGATTTTCTTCGAGATTTATTTCTTCCACCAACTAATCCATTGTCAGAAAAATTATAGGAAATAAAAATGCCGCTCATGAAATACCAGTCGTTGTTACTATCATCTCCTCTTGGCGAACCGACGATTACATCTTGTCCCGAACGGTTGGATAACTCAGCCGCTTCCAATCCATTTTGTGCTAATAATAATTCGTAATCAACATAAGTAGTACTTACATCATCTAGGTAATCTGTAAAAGTAGCTCTCATTCCCACTTCTAATCCGACATTCCATTGATCGGTCAATGCATACTTTACACCAACTCCAAAAGGAATTGAAAAGTCAACTTGTTTGTATAGTTTTCTTCCTTGAAATTCTTCCAAGCCTTGCCCTTCTGTTCCTAGCGGTCTCAAATCAACCCATGCATTTTCGTAGTAAGCTTGTGGTTTGAATTTGAACATATTGATTCCAGCAAAAACATAAGGAGAAATTGGACTTTCAAAATTGTAAGCTTGATATCCTAAGATGTTGAATTCACCGGTCAATCCAAATTCTAAAACATTGGAACGGAAACTCAAGTTTCTTGCTTTTTGTTCTTCAGTGATTGCTTTTGCATCTTCTGAAGATAATTTTCCAGCAAAAACATTGAATCTGACAGAAACAAAATTATTGATATTATATCTTGCAAAACCGCCATAAGCAGCATGCGATTGTTTTAGATTTCCACCAAAACTACCTGGTGAAAGTTCTCCTTTATAATTTGCAATTCCTGCAAAGACGCCTGCTTCCAATCCTTGAGCGGAAGCATTAAATGTCAATAAAGAGCATGCAAACAAAAGGCTAAATAGAAGTCTCATATTACAATTTGTTTTAGTTAGTTATGCGTTCTTGAGGTACGTAACTATTTTAAATCCATATATAGTATGGAACATCGTACCAAAAAAAGATAAAAATAGCGTATTCGTCTAAAACCTAACAGAATCTAGGTATAATTTTGAGAAATTCTTAACGGATATAACTGTTAATTTTCCTATTTTTATGCGTTTTATAAATAGTTTTTTAATCAATATCATTTAATAAATTCAAAAAAAATAAATATGAATTTTAGAATAATTTCAACCATGATATGTGCCTTTTTCTGTTTGGGCCTATTCGCTCAAGATTCTCCAGAAAATTGGTTTAACCTTGATAAAGACATGGATGGAACTTTAGGAGTTAGTACTGAAAAGGTGTATCAAACACTCCTGAAAGGCAAAACTTCGGAAACAGTAATTGTGGCAGTAATTGACTCCGGCGTCGATTATATGCATGAAGATCTGAAGGATATCATGTGGGTTAATGCGGGAGAAAAACCTGGCAATGGAATCGATGATGATGGAAACGGTTATATCGATGATGTTCATGGTTGGAATTTCATTGGTGGTGCTAATGGTGAAAATGTGGGTGCCGATACTTACGAATTGACCAGACTTTATGGTAAGTACAAGAAAATGTATGATGGAAAAGATGGTTCTGGTCTTAAAGGAAAAGACAAAGAACAATTCGATCTATATTTAAAGTATAAAAAAGAAGTAGAAGGTAAGCAAGCAGAATTGAAACAACAATCAGCTGGTGTGATGATGATCAATGGTGCGCTACAAACTTTGAAGAAGCACATTGGTAAAGATGAAATCACTGCTGAAGATATCGCTGCTATCAAAACGGATGATGAAGAAGTGCAAGGTGCTGCGGGTGCGATCCAATCTGTAATTGATCGAGGTGCATCTGTTGCTGAAATTGAAAAAGAAATCGGAGGTGCCGTTAAGTATTTTGAAAACGCATTGGAATATGCCTACAATCCTGATTTTAATCCTCGTACCATCGTTGGTGATAATTACAACGACTCTACTGAAAGGAATTATGGAAATGGAGATTGCAAAGGTCCTGACTCAAGTCACGGAACACACGTATCTGGAATTATCGCAGCAGTAAGAGACAACGATATTGGAATGAAAGGAGTTTCTGACAATGTGCGTATCATGTCAATCCGCGCAGTGCCAGACGGTGATGAGCGTGATAAAGATGTTGCTAACGCAATTTTCTATGCTGTCGATAACGGTGCATCCATTATTAATATGAGTTTTGGTAAAGGTTATTCTTGGGATAAAGCAATTGTAGATGCAGCGGTTCGTTATGCAGAAAAGCACGACGTATTATTGGTACACGCTGCTGGTAACTCTAGTCAAAATAATGACACTACTGGTAATTTCCCAACGGATGAATTCGGAAAGAAAAAACTCTTTGGTCCTAAAAAATCTCGTGTATGGTTGGAAGTAGGTGCATTGAATTATAAAGATGGTAAAGACATGCCTGCAAGATTTTCAAATTATGGTAAAGAAAATGTAGATGTCTTTGCACCAGGTGTTCAAATCTACTCTACCACGCCTGAGCAAAATTATGCAAAGTACTCTGGAACAAGTATGGCTTCTCCAGTGACTGCAGGTGTAGCAGCAATGTTACGTTCTTATTTTCCAAAACTATCAGCGCGTCAGGTAAAAGAAATCATCATGCAATCAGCTTCTCCAATCAGCCAAATGGTTAATAAACCTGGGACGAAGGAGGAAGTTAATTTTACACAGCTAAGTGTTACGGGTGGTGTTGTAAATGCACACAAAGCAGTATCAATTGCCTCTAATACAAAAGGAAAAAGAAAAATGAAAAGGGTAAAAGCAGCTGCTAAAAAAGTAGTGATTCCTTAGGTTATTAAAAAATATATTAGTTGAGTATTATCGCTTAACTTACCAAGCGGCTATATTTGTCATAAAATGTAGTCGCTTTTTTTTTAATTTACAGCTTTATATAAATATGAAGCAATTACATTTTAATCATACTTTAATATTTCAAAATGAATACGAAAACTCGACTTGCCTTGGCATGCATGGCAATGCTTGCCTTTATCGTTTTTAACTCATCCAGTGGCGGACGAAATTCAATCAATACAAATGGTTGTGCAAGCTGTCATACAGGTGGTGGCGGTTCAGGTGGAAGCATTACGCTTACTCCTGAAAGTGATTGTGTAGCTGTAAACCAAACTATTTCAATGACATTGTGTATAGCCGATGGCAATGCAGTCGTAGGAGGATTTACGATGAATGCTAGCGCGGGCTCTTTAATTCCAGGGACAGGTTCAAGAAATGGCACTTCTGATGCTTGGTTAACGCAAAGTACTCCGAGATCATTTACAAATGGTGAATCCTGTTGGACATTTGATTATACTGCTCCAAGCACTGAGCAAATAGTTGATTTTAATTTGTATGGCAACGCAGCAAATGGGAATGGTAGTAATGGATCAGGTGATGACCCTTACATCGGTTCTGCATCTATTGAAGTTAAAACAACTTTACCGATCTCCATGTCTTCTTTTGAATTGAAGAATGATCGCAACAAAAAGGTAATTATTAATTGGGAAACAGAAAGTGAAACCAATAACGAATACTTTACTATAGAGCGTAGTTTGGACGGTAGGAGTTTTGAAGCACTCATTGATTTGGAAGGTCAAGGAAATTCGACCACAACACAGTCTTATTCTTTTATTGATGAAAAACCGGTGCTTAATCAAACAATGTACTACCGAATTCAACAAGTGGATTTTGATGGGAGGACTGCCTTCTCCGATATTCAATCAATTGAGTTATCTATGTTGGAAGTTCAACTTCAAAAAATGTTTCCAGTTCCTTTATCATTAGGGCAACCATTAAATGTGATTTTCTCCATGCCATTTGACAACGATATTGAAATTGATATACTTTCAAGTGACGGAAAATTAGTTCAGCAATTCAAAAATTCTGGAGTATCTGGGACAAATGAAGTGGCACTGAATTTAGATAGAATTCAAGAAACAGGATTGTATTATTTGGTTATTGGAAATGATATGATGAAAATTGAAGCAAAAGCATTTGTTATTAAATAAGCAATCTTTCTTCATTCTCTGAAAAAACTGGTGCGTTCAATTGATTGCACCAGTTTTTTTTATCTTTAGTTATTACATTTTATCACACATCGCTTTGATATGAAAAGAAGTACTAAAATTTTTACCATTTTTTTGTCCTTATACTCGCTCTTAATTTTCAACTCACATAGTCCAGGGGAAGATGTCGTAGGTCCGAATGGATGTGCAGAATGTCATAGTGGAGGTACTTTTGATGGATCGGTGACGGTCACTCCAAATGCAGGTTGTGTGGGTATTAATGCGACGCTTTTCATGACCGTTTGTGTAAATGATGCGGATGCCATTGAGGCGGGTTTTAATATCAAAGCTTCAGCTGGGACGATGACACCTGGTCTAGGTTCAAGACTGGGTTGGGGAGGCCCAACAATACTTACCCATAGTGCTCCTTTATTGATATCAAATGGTCAAGCCTGTTGGACTTTTGAGTGGTTGTCGCCAATGCAAACAGGTACTGTTACTTTTGATGTATGGGGAAATGCATTAAATGATGATGATTGGTTTACAGGTGATGCTCCTTATTTTGTCAGCACGAATATTGAAGTTAAAATTGCATTGCCAGTTGAATTTTCTTCTTTTGAGGTCTCAGAAAAAGCTGGTGAAGTACGATTAAATTGGGAAATACAAAGTGAAAAAGGAAATGATCAGTTCATTGTTGAGCGTAGTTTGGATGGAACCAATTTTGAAGCGATAGGTGAGATAAAAAGTCGGGGCGAAACCAATTTTGGCCACTCCTATGCTTTCACTGATACATCCCCTTTTTTAGAGCAAACTGTTTATTACAGAATTCAGCAACAAGATATTGACGGCAGATTTTCGTATACTGATATTGAGAGTGTTTTTGTCAATAGTTCTAATATTAAAGCATTGAAAGTGTATCCGACTAAGGCCAGTAATTCAAGTGACATCAACATTGTGTTTACAAATACTTTTGCCTCGACAAATGTCTTTTTTGTCGTTGATAATATGGGTCGAAAAATTTCTGAACATGTTTTTGAAGGATTGAAAGGTAGAAATGAAGTACAGATTCGTTCAACAGGTTTGAAAAATGGGATGTATTATTTGCTGGCTGGATCAGATAAGAATATGGTGGAGGCGGTTGGATTTGTGGTTGGGCGGTAGTTTTTTTATTTCTCACGGATATCGCAAGGACTAGGTGGAATGGTCTCACGCAGAAAACGCAGAAGTAGTACGTGGATTGTCTCACGCAGAAAGCGCTGAAAACGTAGAAGTAAGTAGTACGTGAAATAAAAATCCTATGATACCGCGTAAAATCTATGTGGTCCTATGACTCTATATTTTCTACTGTGGTAAAAAGGTAAAAGAAAGTCGTAAAAATCACAACAACTCCACCCGATCAATCAACAACTCAAAAGACTCTGCCCGTTTATTACCAATCAAAAAAGCAATCATTTCCATTGAAGAATTTGGGAAGTAAGGCATTTCTAACAATTGACCTCTATAAGTAGGTGCCAAATCTTTCATTGGAATTTTGATTTCTTGCCACTCACCGGTCGTTTCAAAATTGATGACGTATGATTGGTAATCATCCTGATTAACTTTCACTCTGAATTGATAATTTTTCCCATCCCCTTTTAATTTAACAACAATGAAGTTGTAATCGACCACTTCCTTTTTATCAAAATAATATTGCAACATGGTAAACCCGCCATTATTGTCGATGGATACATCCCCATAAAATCGGCCATGTCCTTCCTCATTAATTTGGAAACGTCCATCTGATAATCCACCCATCACCCCATCATCAACAATAAACCAATTGGCTAAGTCTGAATCTTTATTGAAATCAAAAAGAGAAGTTGAGGACGTCATAAATGGGATAATAATGAATAAAAGATATTTCATATGACTATAACAATCAAATAACAAACTTGTTTAAACGGCCAAAAAAGACTAGCGATTACACTCAGATAAATTTTTGAAGTTAACCGTCTGATGTAGAAGTTAATTATAGAAAAGGAATCTAATAGCTAAGGACAATTATTTGACAATGACTTCCTTGATGATATCTTCGCCCAATTTCTCATTCATTCGACGAACAATCTTGTCTTTGCTGTAGGAAAGCTCTTGTTTGAGTGGTGCAGAATTGATGTACAAGATGAGGGTATCTCTTCTCAAAATAACTTTGCTGGTATACTCGCTGATTTTTGGGCCCATCAACTCGGTCCATACTTCTTCTACCTTCACTTGATTCAACTTGCGCTCAGCACCTTGTTGGGTATTGACCCATTTCTTAAGTACGTCTTTTATTGGAAAGTCATTTTTTTCAAACATGGTTTAAATATACGCTTTTTTGAAAATTACAAGTTGAAAAATTTAGGATAAGAATTGATAGCTACGTTTTATATTGAGGTTGATAGCAATTGACCATAAGTTGTTGGTTTTTTGATGATAGGTCGAATTTTTAGACCTTCCCTTTCGACGGCTAAAGAACCGCCTCTACGGGAACACGCAATCTCGCGTCCTCGCTCACGCATTAACCGTCTATTTTTAATTGCCCAAGCTCGCGTCCTAACGATCTATTTTTAAATTTTAATTAGCCCCGCTCGCGTCCTAACGATCTATTTTTAAATTTTAATTAGCCCCGCTCACGTCCTAACGATCTATTTTAAATTTTTAATTATTTATAGTTCCGTTGTCAACCAAAAAATGCCGAAACTCCAGCCCCACCTCCTCCAATATATTCGTCAACCGATCTGCCCCTGTATCGGAAATAAAAGTTTGTCCAAAATTTTCACGACCAACCAATTCAATTAATTGTTTTACTCGATTAGTATCCAATTTATCAAAAATATCATCTAATAATAAAATAGGTTTGGTACTCCCCTTCTCAGCTAAAAAATCATATTGAGCCAATTTCATCGCCAAAATAAATGACTTTAATTGCCCTTGTGAAGCAAATTTTTTCAACTCAAAATCTCGAATAAAAAAGTCAATATCATCTTTATGGATACCGGCATTGGTACGTGTAGAATATTTGTCCTTGTCTTTATTTTGAATCAGTAATTCTTGCAGTTGATTTTCTAACAATTGAGATACATATTTACAATTCACTACTTCTTGCTCTTTTGAAATGATTTTGTAGTATTTCAAAAAAACAGGATGGAAGTGATCGACAAAAGTTTTCCGAGTTTCAAAAATATATTGTGCGGGTTCTACCAATTGCTCATTATAGGATTCAATCAGTGCCTCATCGTAAAAATTTCGTTTGGCAAAATCTTTTAGAGAAGCATTTCGCTGTTTCAGTATTTTTGTATATACAATCAAGTGTTTTAAATAATCCTGATCTAATTGTGATAAAGTATTGTCTAAAAACTTACGTCGTTCCTCACTACTTCCTGTAGCTATCAAAGTATCTTCAGGTTTAATAATCACGACAGGAAAAAGACCAATGTGTTCAGCCATTCTTTTGTAGGGTATTTCATTTCTTTCAATGATTTTCTTTTTACCCAACACCGCTTTTACAGCAACGGTTTCTTTTTTATCTTTTCTCAAAAAATGACCTTCCAATCTAAAGAAATCTTTTTCATGTTGGACCACATGTTTATCCGACTGATTGAAATTACTTTTGGTCATACACAGATAATAGATGGCATCCAATAAATTTGTTTTACCCATTCCATTCAATCCAGTAAAGCAATTGATTTGATCCGAGAATTCAAGGGTCGCTTTCTCGTAATTTCTAAATTGGTTTAGTATGAGTTTATTAATTTGCAATAGATAAGTTGTTTTCTTAGTCAGACCGTAAATGTAAGTTTTTATCGTTTATTAAAAACATTTAGAAGATGCGATTTCTGGATAAGAGATATACCATTTTATTAAGTTGTTTTGAAAAAAATAACCGGATAAATATTCCAAAATACTGAGCGTAGAACAAGTTGTCGTTTACAAACGTAATACTTAAAAATTTACAAACACAATTCTAATAAAAACACTATATTTGATACAACTATAATATTTGAAAAAATGACTGAATTAGTAAAAAAGAAGAAAAAGAAAGAAGTTGAATACTCTAAAGAAACGTATCTAAATTGGTACGAGGTGATGTTGAGAGTAAGACGATTTGAAGAACGTGCATTAATGGCATATGGTCAACAGAAAATTAGAGGATTTTGTCACGTATACATTGGTCAAGAAGCAATTGCAGCTGGATTGACATCTGCCATTCGACCGGAAGACGCGGTGGCGACAGCTTATCGTCAACATGGTTTGGCAGTAGCTCGTGGCATCCCTACCTCAGAATGTATGGCGGAGTTATTTGGAAAAGAAACGGGTGTCGTAAAAGGTAAAGGTGGTTCTATGCACTTCTTCTCAAAGGAAAAAAGATTTTTTGGAGGTAACGGAATTGTTGGTGCTCAAATTCCAATTGGGACGGGTATCGCTTTAGCAGAACAATATAAAGGTACCGATAATCTTTGCGTCACTCTTTTTGGTGATGGAGCTGCAAGGCAAGGAGCATTGTACGAATCTTTCAACATGGCAATGACGTGGAAATTACCTGTTTTATATATCTGCGAAAACAACGGATATGCAATGGGTACTTCTGTCGAAAGAACGAGTAACGTCACTGACCTTTACAAAATCGGATCTGCATTTGATATGCCTAGCGAGCCAGTAGATGGGATGTCACCTGAAGCAGTACATGAAGCATTGGAAAAGGCAGCTGCTCACATTCGTTCCGGTAAAGGACCCTATTATTTAGAAATCAAAACATACCGTTATAAAGGTCACTCTGTTTCTGATCCAGCAAAATATCGAACCAAAGATGAGTTGAATGAATACAAAGCAGTAGACCCATTAAAAGTAACAGAGAGTAAGATTTTGGATAAAAAATTGGCAACCAAGGAAGAAATCAAAGCCATCAAAGATAAAATTAAGGCTGAGATTGACGAAGCAGTTCGTTTTGCGGAAGAGTCCAATTATCCAGATCCTTCTGAATTATATACAGACAATTATGTCCAAAAAGATTACCCATTTTTGGAGTAATCTAATCAGTCCATCGTCTGTAAATGCGGGATTCGGGGTTTATCACTCGAATCCCGTTTTTTTTGTGTAAATCAGCGCTTTATAGTGAACTTTTGCTTATTTTTGCCGCGAAATTAATTAAACCCTGTTAACCGAACCGGTAGTACAAAAATTATGGCTAGAAGAAAATCTGCAGTTAAAAAAAGGAAAGAAGAAGAAACGCTTGTCGACATTGTTGAAGTAAGAGAGCAGGCGCAAGGATTCATGGATAAAAACCAAAATAAAATTTTTGGTGCATTGACCTTGGCAGTCTTATTGATTGGTGGAATTTTTCTTTGGAACAACTTTGTAAAAGGTCCAAAGAACCAAACCGCAATGGAATCCATGCAACAAGCACAAGTACAATTTGAAAGAGATTCTTTCGCATTGGCTTTGCAAAATCCTGGTGGTGGTTTTGATGGGTTTTTGGACATCATCGACAATTACGGTGGTACTTCATCTGGAAATCTTGCAAAATACTATGCTGGTGTTTGCTATTTGAATTTAGGACAATACGAAGCAGCAAGAGATTGGTTGAATAAATTCAGCGCTTCAGGACAAGTAATGCCAATTATGAAGTATGGCGCTTTAGGTGATGTTCATTCTGAGTTAAATGATTTGAATGCCGCATTGTCTAATTACAAATCCGCAGTCAGTGCAGGAAACAATGAATTGCTAACAGCGTATTATCTAAAGAAAGTTGGATTGTTGCACCAAAAAATGGGTAATAATTCTGAAGCTTTGGCTTCCTTTCAACAAATCAAAGATAAATACCCCAATTCACCAGACGGACAAGATGTTGAGAAATACATCACTCGACTCAGTGCAGTCGCAAACTAGAACAACAACAACTGATTTTATATCATTTGGGAGGCAAGATGTGTAATCTTGCCTTTTTTTATTTACCAACCTCTTATAATTATGGCGACCAAATTAAAAAACCTATCCAAATACGATGAGAAGAAATTGTCCTTGAAAGACGATGCTGTCATCGGTATTATTGTATCTGATTGGAATGAAAAAATCACCCACTCCCTTTTCAATGCTTGTCAGGAGACTTTGTTGAAGCACGGTCTGAAGGAGGAAAACTTACACACCATCCAAGTACCAGGTGCATTTGAATTGCCAAAAGGTGCAAAGATATTAATGACCAATGAAAGTGTAGACGCTGTTATTTGTTTGGGTTGTGTCATCACAGGGGAAACGAAACATGATCAATATATCAGTCAAGCAGTCGCAAATGGTATTATGAATTTGAATGTGGTCTCTTCTAAACCAGTTGTATTTGGTGTCCTCACTCCAAATGACGAAAAGCAAGCATCGGACAGAGCAGGTGGGAAGTATGGCAACAAAGGTGTCGAAGCAGCCGTCACAGCAATCAGAATGGTGAATTTGAAAAATCAGATTGGTAAAGGTGATCGTAAAATTGGATTTTAATGAGTGCGCTGAAAATTTCACTAATTGATACTGGTTTTTTCAAATTGGATGGTGGTGCCATGTTTGGTGTGGTTCCTAAATCTATGTGGAAGAAATTAAATCCACCCGATGACAACAATATGTGTACATGGGCGATGCGTTGTCTGCTCATTGAATCTGGTGATCGCAAAATAATTGTAGATACTGGCCTGGGAGATAAACAGGATGAGAAATTTCGATCCCACTTTTATCCACATGGAGATGCTACCCTATTTGGTTCACTCAAAAACCATGGATTAAATCCGGAAGATATCACAGATGTCTTTCAAACGCATTTGCATTTTGATCATTGTGGAGGTGCGGTAATAAAAAATGAAAAAGGGGAGTTGGTACCAGCATTCCCGAATGCAACTTATTGGTCTAACAAAGATCATTATGAATCTGCCATCAATCCGAATCCTCGTGAGAGAGCTTCTTTTTTAAAGGAAAATATTGTCCCACTTTTCGATCATCAGGTATTAAAATTTATTCCAGTTGAACCAGGTTATGAATTTATTCCGGGTGTGAAAGTTGACTTCATGTACGGACATACGAATGCGATGATGACTTTGGAAATTGAATCCAATGGATCGACTTATTATTATTGTGCAGACTTGTTGCCTTCTTCTTTTCATATTGGCATTCCTTATGTCATGAGTTATGATCTGCATCCTTTGAAGACGATGGAGGAAAAAACTGCAGTGCTCAATAAAGCGGTTGATAAAAAAATGAGATTGATCTTTGAGCATGATCCGGTGAATGCGGTGGCTACGGTGAAGCGGAATGAGCGTGGGCGGGTTGTATTAGATGAGGTTTTGGATTTTATTAACACATAGTACACGTTTTTAACACATAGATACATAGATTTCATAGAGGCACATAGGTATGTCGTGGGTTTCGTTTCTTAAGCCTTTAAGGATCGAGAAACGTAATATTGGCCATGAGAGGAACCCACTCCAAACTTTACGAATCCTCAAAGGCTTCGCAAACTACTTCAGCCCACTCCGTATTTTATCAATCTTTTTAAATACAGTTCCCAAAGTATTGGCGATGACGGGTGCTTCAATAGATGTGCCTTTAAATTTTCCAGAAAACAAAGTTTCTGCCTCGTAATACTTGTATGGAATTCCTGACATTTTACGGTAATAGCCATAAATCAAAGCACCTGTTTTATCCAAAGGTGGCAAATCTTTGTCTAATAATAATTGGACTGCTTCCTCATGGGATTTCGGATTATAGGTACTTCCTAGACTACTGTAAAAATTATTTCCTAACAATATAACTGGTTTTTCTCGAAATGCGGCTTCAATTCCGACAGAAGAAAGAAAAGTAACGACTTTATCACTACTCCTGACCATCTCATATGTACTGATAGGTGAATCTGGTAATATTGCTTTGAAATTCGGTGCATTGATTTGTTGCAATCGTACAATGGTATCCCCTTTCATGTTGGCCATGTTTGGGTGAATGCGGAGATAGACATTCACCTGATCTTTGTGAGCTGATAAGGAGTTTACTAATTGTTGAATTCCTTGAGTCTGCGATTCATAAAAAGGCAATTTCCACTCATCTCCTATCGCAGAGAATTCATCTTCCGAACTATTGAATATGCAAATGTTATGTTTGGCAGCATCCCAATTATCTGGCAACATACCTTGAGTCTGATTTTTGACATGGTGATATTTCGGGTCCATCACTTTCCCTTTCATTTGATCTTCGTAAAAGGAAGCGCCAATTTGTGCACGTGTTGTTGGGTCTGCATTATTCCAGAAGTCCAAAATATCTTTTGTTCTATTCTTGATATTGTGAGGCATTGCATTTTTATACAAATTGTACTTCTGAATGGTTGCTCCGACTTCATGGATAAAGAAATCGACACCCATTTTTGCTGCTGCTCGCATCGCTGGGCGCAATACCGCAAATCGACCATTAAATAAATAAATTCGATCTGCTTTCTCTTTTTCTAAATGGTTTGAAATCGAAAAATAGACATTCAAAGTAGCAGCGATTAATTTTTGCACTGTCTGTGCATATCTGCTCATATCCGGATTCGCATTACGAGTGGCAGATATTAAAGAACTAGCAGTCGCAAACCCAAAATCAAAATCCTGATAACGCTCCTTTTTCAATTGATCGATATTGTCAAAAGTTTTGGAACTATGTTTATCAATCAACTGCTTTTGTTCACTCTTCAAAAATTCAAAAGACACATTTTTAATCCTCCCATCTATCAATGATAATCCTTGTTCTTGTCGGTGAATACAACTTTTGCATATAAAATTATTGTGAGACCAATTGACATCACAAGTAGATAACTCACTATTGCAACCTAAATAAACGACTTCATCTCCATCATCCAAATGACGCTGTATTAGCTCCAAACATCTTTCAAAATGAGGCGTATTGATGGCAAACGGTTCGTAAAATAGGACTTTCATCAAAGAGGATATTTCATTAACAGCATTTTCAAATCAGACGTAATTTAAACCGCTAATGTTTATTCATATATTAAATCAGTCGCAATTTAATGTTTCAATTGGATTAATTCCACAAAAAATAGCGAAGTACAAAAATCTACAGTATGTTCTATTTTGTTGCAAATACATGATAAACCTTTTACATTTGTTGTTCGTTTAAAAACCAGAACTTAAAAAAGAAACATATGAGTGCATCGATCAATAAAGAAGAAATTAGTCAGGCCAAGAGAGGAACCTTCATCGTATTGGAAGCAGGACCGACTCATAATGGGATTGAAAGTGCCAAACAACTCGCAAAAGTGGCGAAGGATGCAGGAGCTGATGCGGTCAAATTTCAATATTTGTACGCTGATCGATTGATGGCAGATAAAAGCGTGATGTTTGGATATCAATATTTGGAGAGAGATGAAAATGGGGTAGAAAAATTTGTGCCGATTGAAGAACGATTGTACGATATATTAAAACGTCGAGAATTAAAGAAAGAAGAGTGGAAAGAATTGGTGGCTTATTGTAAAGAAATTGGGATTCATATGTTTACGACTGCGACCTATAAAGATGAGGTGGATTTTATTGTGGATGAATTGGGAATTGATAGTATCAAAATCAGTTCGGGTGATGTAAATGATTTGGAGTTTATCGAATACTGTGGAGGAAAGGGCGTGAATCTTCAATTTGATACTGGAAATGCGGATATATGGGAAATTGAAAGAGCAGTAATTGTTGCCGAAGAAGCTGGATGTAATAATATTGTTATACACCTCTGCCCTTCTGGTTATCCAACGAAAGAAGAAAGTATACATTTACGAATGTTGAAGACCTTAAAAACGATGTTTCCAAAATACGCCATTGCATTTAGTGACCATTCTCCTGGATGGGATATGGATATTGCAGCTGTTGCATTAGGAGCAGATATGGTTGAGAAAACAATCACTTTAGATCGTACTACTAAAAGTTGTGAGCACTCGTTTTCATTGGAACCAGCTGATGCAAAAAGATTTGTAGACTCCATCAGAACAGTTGAATTGGCACTCGGAAATTCTCGTCGAACCATTCCAACAGAAGTCAAACAAAAACGTAAGAAGGCACGTCGCTCCCCTTATTCATTAAAGGCAATGCAAAAAGGCACAACGATCCGAAGAGAAGATTTCGAATTTAAAAGACCAGGATTCGGTATTACCAGTGAAGAGTTTGATTA
>CALFWW010000170.1 GCA_937928575.1 uncultured Saprospiraceae bacterium
AAGGAAAGCGTAGCGATTAACATGAAGCAAACACCTTTTGTAATCATATGCGAATCTAATAAATCGAGATTAAAAACGTTGGACAAATGCTAGATACATTTTATCAATAACGCAGTGAAAGGATTAGTACTTTTTAAGGAGGAGATATTCCCTTGCCTGCGGGGGAACCTCCGTTGGGGCCGATCGGTGCAGCTATCGGGAATGCGGTCAGAAGGTTGACTGGTAAGCGATTGACGGAGTTGCCGTTGAATTTGGGATAAAAAAGTTTTTGAGATATTTTTTAGCAAGTTGGTGATAGGTTCATGAGTTTTTGTAAATTATTTGTTATTTATTCGAAAGTATGATGATTTTTCTTGAAATTTTTCGCCAGTCGATAGTAGTTGAAACTGAATCCTGGAAACATTGCGATTACATGACCACTTTTACTTTGATACCAACTTTTACAACCTCCTGATTTCCACACTGTCTGCTCCATTTCAGTATGAATCAATTTGGTATATTCAATTTCCGCATCCTTTTTAACTTCAATTGACTTATGATTTTCTCGATCTACTTGTTGAATTGCCGTCAGTATATAATTCATTTGAGATTCGATAATAAACAATGCGGAAGTATGACCGATGCCCGTATTTGGACCAGTGATGATAAAAAAGTTGGGGAAATCTGGCACAACCGTCCCCAAATAAGCTCGTGGATATGCTTCCCAAAATTCTCTTAGATGCTTGCTATTTTTTCCACTCACCTCATAAGATACGATACTTGTTGCCGCATCAAAACCTGTGGCGAAAATGATTAAGTCCAGGTCTAATGATTGACCGTCGATTGTTTCAATTCCATTCCTTGTAATTTTTTTGATTCCTTGTTCCTTAGTGTGCAAAGAGACATTGTCTTTTTGATAAGTTGGGTATAAATTGTTAGAAAGTAATATTCTTTTACATCCTATGGAGAAGTCAGGAGTTACTTTTTTTCTAAATGCAGGATCTGAAAATGACTTTTTAATAAAACGTTTTGCTTTATTTTCAGCGAATAATTTTCTGGCAAATTCGGAGTATTTAAAAGCAATCACCCTTGATTCCAATAGCCAATAGGTGAGATATCTGGCAGCCTTGTAGATGGGTTTAAAGCGCAATAAGTTTTGGATGAAGGAGGGAAACTTAAAGTCTGGTTTTGGCAACACCCAATGTGGCGTCCGTTGAAAAATATGAAGTTGTTTGACAGTATCAGCTATTGCTGGAATCACTTGAATGGCACTGGCACCGCTTCCTATGATGGCTATCTTTTTATTTTGATAATCGAATTTGTGATCCCATTGATTGGTGTGAAAATAGTTCCCTTCAAAAGTATTAAGTCCTTCGAATTCAGGAATCTTCGGTGTGCTTAAGGGGCCAGTTGCATTGATAATGAATTGTGCAGCGTATACTTCACCGTTTTCTAATTTCACTTGCCACCTCTTTTCATAGGCGACCCAATTTGCACTTTGAACGGTTGCATTGAGTTTTGTTTTTTCTCTGAGTTGGTATTTTTCAATGACATGATGGGTGTAATCGGCGAGTTCTTTTTGAGTGGCAAACATTCGACTCCATTGATAGGACTCAAAGGATAATGAATATAACAATGATTGCACATCTACGGCAGCTCCAGGGTATGTATTTTGACACCAAGTACCACCCATAAAACTTCTTCGTTCTAAAATAATGAAATCATCAATGCCATTTTTTTGAAGGTTGACGGCTGCACTTTGGCCTCCGAATCCGCTACCTACTATAATGACTTTGTAGTATTTCATTTGGTGGTTTTAGATTTTGCTTTCGGGTGATTTTATACTCAAAGAGGATGTTTTTGCCACACAGATCACAGCAGAAACATAGGTTTGTACTGAGCAAAGTTGAAGTAAACATATAGCTCTTATTCCCTAAATTACATTATGCGTAGTCGCGAAACAACAGCTTTGAGTGCTTTGTAGCTAATGCAGTCTAAGTGTTTATAAAAGTATCCTCAAATCACACTAACCCGCACCTTCTTTTTCTTCAGTCGAGCATTATCTACAATTGACAACAACTTGTTTACTTTATTTTCTTTTACAGCAACAAAAGCACAATCCTGTTTTAATTCTATAATTCCAACATCGTCTTTTTGCAATTTGCCTTGCTTCATAAACAACCCTGCGATATCTCCTTTTGAGATTTTATCTTTTCGACCACCAGAAATAAAAAGGGTAGCCCAAGGAGATGGCATTGGGTAAGGGGCTCTTTTGATATCTTGAAATTCAAAGTCTTTGATATAATCGGGTAGTTCTTCCGATTCTGTTTTCAAAATATAGGCCGTGCCATCTTCATTCATTCTTGCGGTTCTACCATTTCGGTGAACAAATTCGTGACTCCGATTTGGAACTTCAAAATGGATGATGTATTTCAATTCCGGAATATCCAAACCACGTGCTGCTAAGTCCGTTGCTAATATGATATAATGGGTCCCGTTCCGAAATTTGATTAATGCCCGTTCCCGATCTTTCTGCTCCATATCTCCGTGGAAGCATCCATGGTCGATATTTTTATTTTCAAGAAATTCATTGACTTGGTAAATTGTTTCTTTCAAATTACAAAATATAATTCCAGGTTGATTTCCCAAATAACACAAAGTATTTAGTAATGTATTTAATTTGTTAGAATTTGGAGCGACAACAGTTTTTATAGATAGTTTTGGAATGCCTTCACTAGTGTAATCGATATGAACGGGATTCTGCAGACCAATAAATGTGGGGATGCGCACTTTTTGAGTAGCAGATGTCAATATCTTTTTTCTCACTTCTGTCAATTCATCCATAATCGTTTTCATATCTGTCTCAAATCCGATTTCCAATGATTTATCGAATTCATCCAAGACCAAAGTGCGGATGGATTCAGTGGAAAATAATTCCCTGCGCATGTGATCTGAAATTCTTCCTGGAGTCCCGATTAAAATAGCAGGACGATGTTTCAAGTCGATTTTATCTTTACTGCCTGCACGTCCGCCATAGACTGCATTTATTTTATAGCCAGTCCCCATTTCGCGAGCAACCGATTCAATTTGAATGGCTAGTTCTCGGGAAGGCACCAAGATGAGCGTTTGGATTTCGTCAATATTTCTATCCAATGATTCAATAACAGGAATCAGAAAAGCAATTGTTTTCCCGGTTCCGGTAGGTGCTTTCAAAACGACTTCATTGTTGGCGTGAATAGCGGCATGTGTTTCGATTTGCATGGGATTGAGTTGTTCAATACCTAATTTTTGCAAGATCTCTTTTTGGTTTTTCATAGTCTATTTCTTAGCACGAAATTACGAAAAAATAAAGTTGTTCCTTTTAGAATTCTACATTACAATTCAGGTATAGGAGCGAATTTAATAGCTGACATTATTTTTATGCGGGAGTAAAAAATGCTGGTTTTACTCTTATCTTGTAGTAGTCAATCTCATTAAAACTTATAGGTAAGGTATCTTTTATTCAATTCAAATTTTGTGAAAAATTATACTACAAAAATGACAATTAGGACTATATTAGGGATTCTGTAATGTAACAACTATTTCCTGTACAGTCATGACTGAATTTAATAATTGGAAAAAAAGTAATCTACTACTTGGTTTAAGTAAGGAGCATCTTCATCTCTTGACAATGGTGCTTACCGTTGAGCAATTTTCAGATGGAGACTTTATTATTCGTGAAGGAGAAGAAGGCAAGCGACTATATATTATCGAATCGGGCAGTGTTCAGGTTTTAAAAGAAAGTGTTTTGTTGGCTGAAAAAGGCGTAAGTGAACATTTTGGTGTAATGGCATTGTTGGATAATTCTAAAAGATCTGCGGATGTGAGGGCGAAAGGCGATGTTGTCGTGATGAGTACTACGATAGATCAAATCAAAAATCACTCTACTTCAGCTATCTACATCAATATTTTCTCCAATCATTTGAAAGAGATTCAGGGAGAGCTTCGTAAAATGAATCATTCTAGTGTGGCTGAAATCAAAGAAAAAATGAAAGTAACATCGGAAGCTGTTGAATCTCTCAAAACCAGAATTTCAAGTGATCTTCATGATGATGTCGGTACCCTGCTAGCTGGCATAGCGATGCAATCTGAGCTACTGTCGCTTTCTGTTGATGATCAACAAAAAATGGAGATGCAAGAGATGAGTGAAATGAGTAGAGATGCCATGGAACGGATGAGAGATATCGTTTGGTCGATGGATACCAAAAAAGATAAGTATGAAAATCTGATCGACAAGATGAGAGATTATGCTGCAAATAAATTGGGGAGATCCTCTTTCAAATATTCTTTTGAAGTAGATGGCGTAGAAGGAACCCAAAGTATTCTTCCGGATGTTAGAAAAAATCTATACTTAATTTTCAAAGAAGCACTTACGAATATTTTCAAACATTCAAAAGGGGATCAAGTAGCCATTTCATTTTCCAAAAATGAAACAGGATTACAACTCCGTATTTTTGATAATGGTCTCATTTCGAAAATCGCAAAAAGCGAAGGGATGGGACTCAGCAATATGAAAATGCGTGCGGAAAAACTTGGAGGCAATTTTTCTATCAATCAAGAAAAGGGTTTTGAAGTAGTTATTATTATATGAATGATGGAGTTTTAATCTACAACTGCTTTGCAATCCAGCTTTGCATATCCCGAAAATTCTCCGGAGTGATTTGGTGCTTTGAGTCATACCAGAAATTGGCAACTTTTAGACCTCGATTATGCAAATAGTGATAGCTTTCTTCCGCCTCCTTAAAGGACAATACATTATCTTGTTTTCCATGAGACATAAATATTTTCAACTTATTTAGCTGAGGATTGAACTTGATTTCATTTCTTACTTCAGGATATAATTGACCCGACAATGCAATCACGCCATCAATAAACTCGGGCTCCGTCAAACCCATATACAAAGACATGATCGCACCTTGACTAAATCCCCCAACAATTACTTTACTTTCTTGTAGTCCATATTTTGTTTGAATTTGAGAGATGAATTGTTGGATTTCGCTTTTAGCTTTTTGAACATCGGTGTATTGATATTTTTCTGAATTTGAATTTAGGTTTAAATTATACCAAGCAAATCGATTCTTTTGTAAGGCAATAGGAGCTTGAGGACATACGACTACCAATTTTGGATCTAAACGCTGTGCAAAACTGAATAGGTCTTTTTTATTACTTCCATATCCATGTAGAAGAATTAAAAGAGGAGAGTTGTTTGTTAGATTAACTGGTTTTTTGATTTCGTAGGGGAGAGATACTACGGTTTCTGGTTTGGGACTTGTTGATTTGCAACTAGAGGTAAAAATTAATACTAGAAGTAGGGTATAATATTTCATGAGTTAAAAATAATAGAAATAAGGTTTTTAATCATCAAATACAATAGGTTTTCAAAGGGTAGTTAGCAAGAATTATTAATCACAAAGGTTGATAGCTGAAAGTTGTGGTGATTGACTACTACTGTCTTCATTAACTAAAAACACATCACACTCATTTTGAAATGCAATTCCTTCAAATTTTCTTTCAACAGAGAAATCAAATATTTCAACGTTTCCAGAAAAGAAATCAGGCGCTAAAAAATTAGTGAAAAGAAAAATTTTTTCTTGACTCAAAAGGACCATTTTTAATCCATCGGGGCTAATGTCAGCACCCGTAATGGCTCCCGCTTTTTTTGATGAAAAAGTATTGAAAGAATCTAACAGAACAGCTGTGTGATTACCAGTTGTGGCAGGGATTTGATAAAGATTTGTCTTTCCTTGAAAAGGATCTGATCGATCTTTGGTAAACAGGTAAATCATTTCATCAGATACGAAAAAACCTTCCACATCAAAATGGAGTTCATGATCCGCAGGAGGAAAAGAAGATTGGTCTTCAAACGAAAAATTTATGATTTCTGGTGTTACATTTGTCGAGCTTATCTCTGAATAATTAGATAAAATATAAATTTTTAAATCGGTACGATCGTTATCATTATTTCCAAAATCACCAACATACATATTATCGTTTTCATCCATTGCCAGATCTTCCCAATCTTCATTGCCCACTGTTAATCCTATCTGTTGTTCTATAGTTCCGCAGGAATTAAATCCAAAAAGTATTGCGGAATTTCCACGATCATTATTTGCCCAGAATCTTCCATTATTATCAATCTCTAATCCTGAAGCTTCAGGTAAATTATCATCTAATGGAACAGCTGAAACAATTGGTATTCCAACAGTATCAGCATGTTTTTTGCAACCACTTTGGAAAATTAATAAAATACTAATCACAAGCAGCATTGTTATTTTGTTAAGTTTCATCTCTTAGAAATTTTATCTTTTCTTGTAGCATCATTGTTGTTTTTGAGGGTGCATATCTGAGTAGGTTAGAATCGTGTGAAATGGGTGCATCTTGTCATGTATTAAAATAATCATACGAAAAATAAAAAGTTTCAAGACCAGGTTGATCTTGAAACTTTGATATACTTTAATAAATTAAAACTGAAAATTTTGCTAAAGAAATTAGAAATTCCAAGATAAACCGAGTTCTGCTTTGAGGCCGCTTGAGTTAGTGACGGACTTGGCATCAATCGGTTTTTTGTATAAAATATCACTAAATCTAATACCACCAACAATTCCTAGACCTGCCACTAATTTTTGATTGTAACCAAGGAGCAGTGAATATGCAGGTGCTTTACTTTCAAAAGAATAACCTCCGGCAGCTTGAACGAATAGTGGAAATTTTTCAGAAAATTTGTAAGTGATGGATCCTAATAAGTTACCCATTTCATCATCATCATCACACTCATCATCATCGTCGTATTCATCATCGTCGTACTCATCATCATCATCGTCGTACTCATCATCATCATCATCATCATCATCATGGACGAAAGCCACAAAACCACCTTCTTGGTTATAATAACCACTTGAGCAATTTCCGAGTTTACCAAGGACACTGACTCCAAATGACAATCGATCATTCATTTTGTAAGAGATATTTAAATCTGCTAAAGAAAGACTTGATACTTTTTTAAGGTTTAAAGTACTTATTTCTGTCGTACTGAATGAAGGAGTTCCAGCCGTTGCAACAACTGAAAATTTAGCAAAGGTGTTTTTAAGTTTAGGGGATATTTTTATTAGTTTCTCTGAATTTTCATTTTGGGCATGTAGTCCAAAACCTAAGAATAAAAATAAAAGTAGAATTACATTTTTCATAATGATTGATTTTATAGCTGCGTATAGCAATACCATACATATTTAATACGAACATTTTAATAGAAAAGGATGCGTGCAGTTCTTTTATTTTGAAAATATCTCAATCAGAGTGGAAAATTGTATTGTGGCTAGACCTATTTGAAAATCGATAGCGAAATGAATTCCCATCAACAAAAAAAACCTGAATAGAATTTCTATTCAGGTTTTTTTTGTTAGTTAAGCTAAACTACAACAAAGGAAAATCACTTCTTGGAGAATTTCTTGTCCTGTCAAATGGATTTTTCTTTTTCTCTTCTTCTCTTTTACGACTTCCGTAATTCTTATTTCTTTTACTTCTATCTTTGTTTTTATCGTCCAGTCTCTTTTTATTTTGACGTTGTTCTTTTGACTTTTGTTGATCCGATTTCTTTGCCGGAGCATTGTTGGAATTTCTTTCTGAATTTGCAGTGGTTTGCTTTTCTTCAGTTTGTTTATTATTTCCTTGTCTTTGGCCTTGTGGCTTTCTTCTCTTGTTTTGCCCACGTCCATTTCTTGAACGGGTATTTCTCTGTTGCGGCTTTTTCTTTGCAGGAGCTGCTTCAGGACTATCATCAACAAACGGATGATCATTGATGATAGGAATGCTTTGTTTGATTAACTTTTCGATATCTCTCAAGTAAGCTCTTTCTTCTGCATTGCAAAAGGAGATCGCAATTCCACTTGCTTCCGCTCTACCGGTACGTCCGATACGGTGGACATAGGTCTCAGAGACATTTGGTAAATCGTAATTCACTACCAATTGTAGATCTGCAACATCAATCCCTCTTGCTGCAATATCTGTTGCTACTAAAACATTGGTTCTTCCATCTTTGAAATTTTTCAATGCTCTTTGTCTTGCGACTTGAGATTTATTTCCGTGAATCGCTTCCCCTCGAATTCCGTTTCTATCTAGCAAACGAACAATCTTGTTGGCACCATGCTTTGTTCTGGAAAAAACCAAGCAAGAATTGACTTGCTTTTCCTTAATGACATGCGTCAATAATTTGATTTTATCTTGTTTTGTAACAAAGTAAATGGATTGCTCCACTCTTTCTGCCGTTGCCTGCTCTGGTTTGATCGTTACCTTTTCTGGAGTAGTCAGGATCTTCTTTGTCAAATTCACAATATTCGGTGGCATGGTGGCAGAGAAGAATAGCGACTGTCTTTTTTCTGGAAGTAGCGCGATAATTTTCTTGATGGCATGAATGAAACCCATGTCCAACATATGATCCGCTTCATCCAAAACAAAATATTCGATATTGCTCAATGAAATAAATCCTTGGTCAATCAAGTCCAATAAACGTCCAGGCGTCGCAACCAGAATATCAATACCTCTCTTTAAAGCGTTGGTTTGTTTGTGTTGACTAACTCCACCAAAAATAACGGTTCCTTTCAAGCCAGTAAATTTTCCATACTGTCTAAAGTTGTCACCAATTTGGATGGCCAATTCACGAGTAGGCGTTACGATTAAGGCTTTTATTTTCCTATTGTTATCGTTTCTAAGTGGATCTTCTGCCATCAATTGAATGATAGGAATTGCAAATGCTGCTGTTTTTCCCGTTCCGGTTTGAGCGCAACCCAGCAAATCTTTTCCTCTCAATAAAATCGGTATAGACTGTTGTTGAATCGGTGTCGGATGGGTATATCCTTTTGCTTCTAAAGCTTTAAGGATTGGGTCAATTATTTCTAAATCTTTGAATGTCATGTGGATGTTCTAATAAGTATGCAAAGGTACGCCATTATATGGGAATAGCAAGAGCGGTGGGTTTTATACTTCAGCTTTAACAAAGAGTTATAACTTATTGATAATCAGTCGATATGCAAAGTTTAATAGAAGATATATAAATAAAAAAATTTAATAAAAATGACCGTAATTTTTGTCAAAATAATAGTTGATATAGCAGTTTTGAAAATACGATTGGGTTATTTGCATCAATTCGATTGTTGTAAACGGTTTTGATAATCAGAAAATGCAAAAAAAAAACTGCTTCAAGTTGCTCCAAGGCAGTTCTCTTTTATTAGCAGTTTTATGGTTTTCTAAACGTTCAAATCCAGTCTAATTTTTCTACTGTTAGCTCATGTATTACTTGCCCGGTGTGTTTTGTAGCGGCCGGTTCAAATAACATTAGGTGAACTTCATTTTCGGCAATCGGACGATGCTCAACACCTTTGGGAATAATGTACATTTCGCCGGGTGATAGTTCTACCGTTTTATCTCTAAATTCTAATGTCAAATTCCCTTTGATGATGTAAAATAATTCATCTTCATTTTCGT
Source organism: uncultured Saprospiraceae bacterium (assembly GCA_937928575.1). GTDB lineage: Bacteria > Bacteroidota > Bacteroidia > Chitinophagales > Saprospiraceae > CALDGQ01. The sequence goes on from CALFWW010000170.1 coordinate 9,496, forward strand.
GACTATGCCAGACAAATTCTCCTTTTACTTTTGCCAATTTTACTTGTTGCCCATTGAGTTCACCAATAACTTTCGGTGACCAATGATCATTAAAAAGAGAAAATTTTTCTTCGATATTTATTTTGTCCATCTTACCAATTTTAAGTTAGTCTCTATAACCTGCTGCTTGCAATTCGAATAGTTCAGCATATAATTTTTGATTTGCTAAAAGCGCTTCGTGCGTACCAAGTTCTAAAATATTTCCATCTTTTAAAACTAAAATTCGGTCTGCCATTCTAACAGTAGAAAAACGATGAGAAATAATAATACTTGTTCGATCTTTAGTCAGCTCAATAAAACGTTGAAATACTTCATATTCTGCTCTTGCATCCAATGCTGAGGTGGGCTCATCCAAAATCACTACTTGTGCATCAGACATGTAAGCACGTGCTAATGCGATTTTTTGCCACTGCCCACCAGATAGTTCAGCACCTTTTTTGAATCTTCTTCCTAGCCCTTGTTCATAGCGTTCAGGTAGCGTTTCAATTACTTCATTTGCCAGACTTTGTGCTGCTGATTTTTCGATTTTATTGAGGTTGTCTATTTCTTTGATGTTGCCTACTGCAATGTTGATTTTTGCAGTCAGGTAGTATTTTACAAAATCTTGAAAGATCGCACCAAAGACTTGTTGATACTCATTTGAAGAAAAGTGTCGAATATCAATGCCGTCAATCAATATAGAGCCGCTGGTAGGTTGGTACAATCTCAAAAGTAACTTGATGAGCGTTGTTTTGCCTGCGCCATTTTCACCGACGAGTGCTAACTTTTCTCCTTTTTTCAATTTAAATGAAATATTTGTCAAGACATTGTTTTCTGACTGTGGATATCTAAAACTTACATTTCGAAATTCGATTCCCTCTTTAATTTCTTTAGGAATTGATTGGGCTGCAAATTCATTGTTATCACTAAATTCCATGTCAATGAAGTCAAAATAATCCTTGAGGTATAATGCACTTTCTGTGATTTTTGAAAACCTAAAAAAGATATTTTGCAATTGATTTCTTAAGCGATTAAATGAACCGGCAAGGAAGGTTAATTCACCAATAGTAACAGCACCTGCAACGGTTTTTAACACTATAAATACATATGCACCATAATAAGCCACATCTCCAATAATATGAAAGAATGCACCCCAGATCGTTCTGGAAATTGCTAACTTTTTATTCGCTTTGTAGTACTTGTCTGCAATTTTCTCAAATGTTGAACTGATAAAATCAGCCAAACCAAACAATTTAACTTCCTTGGCAGTGACATCGCTTGCTCCAATCATCCGCATATAATCGAGTTCTCTTCTTTCAGGTGTCCAACTTCTTTGAAGTGAATAACTGGATCTGCTGAAATTTAATTCATTGATGAAAGACGGGATAATTGAAATGATAAGTAACAAAATCAGGATCGGATAAAAATATATAAGTGCTGAAATCAGAGAAGAAACGGTGATTATATCTTGCATCTGTGAAAGCACATTTGACATTAGTGATACGCGGCTAGTCGTCTGTCGTCTTGCTCTTTCCAGTTTATCATAAAATTCAGAATCTTCTAAATGTGCCAGTTCAACCTTTGCTGTTTTCTGGATTAATTCTACTGAGGAACTATTAGAATAAAGATCTCCAAGTAATCCATCTGTCAGTCCGATCAACCGATTGAAAACATCGCTTAAAATCGCCAATGTGAATTCGACGGCAATTAATAAATATAGCCGATAAAGATCAATCCCGCCTTCGTTGATATGTAAAATGACTTCATCGATAATTTCCTTACCAATCCATAACAATGCAATTGGAAAAATCGACTTGATTAGACGGAGTAGTAGGTTTAAGCTGAAGAGTAGTGGATGCGTTCTGTAAATCATTTTCAGAAATCTGGGAAGATATCGGAGAGATTCAAAACTATTTAACCATTCAGAAAATTTACGCATTCAGTTATAAAGCTGCCAATTGTTAAAAAATATATTGAATTAACAACTAAATATAGGATAAGTTTACGCATTTTATTCATGATCTGAGATATCATCAACATTGAGTAAGTGTGGCTTAAAACATTAAAGCCACCTTACTGCATGCGTGAGTAAGGATGGCTTTAAAATATTAGAGAGAGTGTTATGTCGTATTGTAGGAGCAATCTCAAAAGTATTCCTAGTTATGTAATATCCGAAAGTTAATAAAGAATAGCGCTTTTAAGAATCTGTAATATTCTGAACGCGTTGATATATTATTTCAACGCGTCAAATTTGAGCACTAGATCGCATTATTACGTTCTAGAAACTGTAAAAACGCAGATTTTCTTCTAAATGCGACGGGTAATTTGGTATTATCGGTAAGGTGTATCAGACCACCTCGGCCATTCTCTACGGAAAGAACTGCATTAATGCTGATAATGTATGATTTATGTATTCTGAAAAATTTAGAAATGGGTAAAAGATCTTCATAGTAAGAGAGAGAATTGGAAGAAATATACTTCGCGTTGTCTTTCATGTGAAAGGTAACGTAATTCCCATCTGCTTCGACGTAGAGGATATCATTGATTTTGACGACTTGGTAATTTTTATCACCTGAAAATACGACTTGACTTAATTCATTTTCTTCTCCTGTAAGATTATCCTTTAATAAATTAATTTGCTCGTTGTAATTAGGAGCTGCACTTATAGCTTTATTGACAGCACTAGTTAGTTCAGAGACATCAATTGGTTTTAGTAAATAATCCAAGGCCGCGTATTTGATTGCTTTGATTGCATATTTATCATACCCCGTTACAAAAATGATCTTAAAATCAATCACATCAAATGCATCGAGAATATCGAAGCCGTTTCCACCTGGCATTTCGACTACCCATATGTCATTCTTTCTTCCTGCAATTAAATCTCCGATTCTCCCAAAAGTTTGGTTATTCGGCTTTAAAAATGATTGAGGTGTATTTTTTTATAAATTTCTTTTTGATGAAAAAGCCCGTTTAGGGATCCTATCCAAATTGATTTATCTTTCGATTGAATGATCTTTGTTGTCTTAGGAATAAATGGTTCTTCGCTTGCGGTGGTATTAATAAATTCTCTAAAGTCGGGTTTGAAAATCGAGTACCCACGTTCTGTAAATCCAATCAGTTCACCATCGATTAATCCCAAACAAAAATCATGTTCGCTGAACGAAGAGGGCGCAATTACAACTTCCCCATTTACAGCTGTGGCTTCATGACCACTAAAGAATAACACTGAATCCTTTATCGCATTGATATGTTAAATTTGAGGTGAAAATTTATTCTTAATAGGTTCTATATAACAATCTGATGCCTGATCACAAATCATCATCTTTTTATTTTCGTTACCAAATAAAATATGATTATCCATTTTTCCAATAGACAGAAAACGATTCTCAACATTATACAAATTGTAGTCTATAATTACGGTTATCTTTGAAAAAAATTTCCCGATATCTTCGTTAGAAAGCCCTGTCTGCTTGGCGCAGTCAGGCAGGCTCGCCGTAACTAAGGCTATGTCTACGTTTTCTGCCTTGATCTCGAAAAATTTTCCTTCCAAATATTTCCGCACTTTTAGACTACAATTTGTATTA
>CALFWW010000171.1 GCA_937928575.1 uncultured Saprospiraceae bacterium
TATCTTCGTTAGAAAGCCCTGTCTGCTTGGCGCAGTCAGGCAGGCTCGCCGTAACTAAGGCTATGTCTACGTTTTCTGCCTTGATCTCGAAAAATTTTCCTTCCAAATATATCCGCACTTTTAGACTACAATTTGTATTACAGTAAAATCTGTGATGCCTTTTTGTTTTAATACCAAGCTTTCTTCCTATCTTCAATCGAACAAAAATACTACTCATTTCCACACCTAAAGAAATACTCAAACAATACTGGGGATACGATGATTTTCGGCCCTTACAAGAGGACATTATCAACCATGTTTTAGATGGGAATAATGCCCTCGCTTTGATGCCTACCGGAGGAGGGAAGTCATTATGTTTTCAAGTCCCAGCGCTGGTCAAAGAAGGTATTTGTATTGTTATCTCTCCACTTATTGCCCTGATGAAAGATCAAGTTCAAAACTTGAGAGATCGTGGGGTTATGGCAGATGCCATTTACAGTGGGATGCATCGAAAAGAAATCGATATCATTTTTGAAAATGCAATTTACGGCAACACTAAATTGCTTTATTTGTCACCTGAAAGATTAGAGACAGAATTGGCAATTGCGCGCATCCAAAAGATGAATGTCAACCTCATTGCTGTCGATGAATCACATTGTATTTCTCAATGGGGTTTTGATTTCAGACCCAGTTATTTGAAAATAAATGAACTAAAAGAATTGTGTCCTGATGTGCCTTTTTTAGCACTCACCGCAACTGCGACCGATAAGGTAATCAACGATATTCAAACGTTGTTGGAGATTCCGAAAGAACATTTATTTACCAAAAGTTTTGAGCGTACAAATCTGTCATACATCGTGCGTCATTGCGAAGGAAAACGAGAAAAATTATTAGACATTCTCAACAAAACAAATGGTTGTGGAATTGTATATGCACGTAATCGAAAAAAGACCAAAGAGATTGCTTATTTCCTGAGAAAAAATAAGATCAGTGCAGATTTTTACCACGCTGGTTTGTCTTCAGAAGTCCGATCAAAAAAACAAGATAGTTGGGTCAAAAATGAAATCCGTGTCATCGTTTCCACCAACGCATTTGGGATGGGAATTGACAAACCTGACGTGCGTATAGTAGTACATATGGACATGCCAGACAGCTTGGAAGCGTACTTTCAAGAGGCTGGTCGAGCAGGTCGGGATGGCGAAAAATCCTATGCTGTTTTATTATACAATGAGTCGGATAAAATGGACTTGGAGCGCGCTTACGAAATCAGTTATCCAGAAATTTCAGAAATAAAAAGAGTGTATTCCGCGCTGGGAAGTTATTTTCAAGTAGCCGATGGAAGTCCTGCTGGAAGAAGCTATGATTTCGATTTAATTGAGTTTAAAGATACCTACCAGCTTGATTTGCTTAAAACGTTTAACTGCTTGAAAATCTTGGAGAAAGAAGGTTGGATTGCACTATCTCAAGCACTGTATGACCCTTCGGCTTTAAAGATATTGGTGAACAAAGAAACACTTTATGATTATCAAATTCGGAATCAAAAAATGGATTTGTTGATCAAAACGCTATTACGTGCATATCATGGGTTATTTACCAATTACAACAAAATAAACGAGCAAAATATCGCGAATCACCTGAAGACCGATCGAGCAAATGTGGTTAAGCATATTGAGAAATTGGCAAATGACAACTTGGTCCATTATATTCCTCAAAAAACAAAGCCGCAACTGACTTATCTGATGGAAAAAGTTCCTGTCGATAATTTAGCCATTGATTCGAAGCGTTTGAAATTTCTGAAAGTCCGTCACCGGGCACGACTTGATGCAGCAATTGAATATGCAACCATTTTGGAGTGCAGAAGTGCATTGTTATTAAAGTATTTTGGTCAAGAAAATGCACCTAAATGTGGACTTTGCGATGTATGTCTGGAGCATCACAAAAAGGAAGTGAATCACAATGATTTTCAAACCTTTCAGTTAAAAATAAAACGACTTTTAAATAAAGAAGAATTGACGATAGGTGACGTCGTTGCCTCATTTAATCAGAATCAGGAAAAACAAATTTTAACTGCCATTCAAGTGATGATAGATGAAGGGATTTTGGGGATGGAAGGAGAGAAGTTGTTTTTGACAGATTAGGGATTAAACGAATATCGAATATCGAACCGCAGAATGTCGAATATCGAAGTGGAGGACGTGAAGCAGGCGTGAACTCGGGAGCTCCGCGCGCATTCTACTTCGAATTTCGACATTCCCTGTTCGATATTCGATATTCGATTTAAAATTTTAAAAAAGAAAGAGAAATTACAACCACCTTGAGCAAAGCAAAAATCATATGTACAGTCACCAACGACCTCAGTTACGATCAGCGGATGATCCGGATTTGCACAACGTTGTCGAATGAAGGATATGAGGTCACTTTAATCGGTCGAAAAAGGGAAAATTCGATTCCATTTGCGCAACAACCATTTCAGCAAAAAAGAATCAGATGCATTTTTAATAAAGGTGTATTATTTTATGCAGAATACAATTTGCGCTTATTTTTCTTTCTGTTATTTCACGCATTTGATGTGGTTTGTGCCGTTGATTTAGATACCATTTTACCAGCTACTTTAATTGCGAAATTGAAGCGAAAGAAAAGTGTTTATGATGCCCACGAATATTTTACTGAAGTTCCTGAATTAATCAAAAGACCAACCGTTCAAAGCATATGGGAGCGTATTGCTAGATTTTGTATCCCTAAAATGGATGTGTGTTATACCGTTTGTATTTCATTGGTGGATTTACTGTCAAAAAGATATAAAAAAGACTTTCAATTAATTCGAAACGTTCCCTTTTCTTATGATCTAAATTTTGAGGCATTGCCAGAAAAGAAAAGTAGAATTATCTTATACCAAGGTGCTTTGAATGATGGTCGAGGATTGGAACAAGCAATTGAGGCGATGAATTATGTAGAAGGTGCCATTCTTGAAATTGCTGGAGAAGGAGATCTTTCAAAAGAACTCAGAGAGTTAGTAAGAGTAAATCAACTGGAAAATAAAGTTACGTTCCTTGGTTATTTGAAACCAACAGATCTAAAAAAGAAAACTTTAGAAGCCTACATTGGCTTGAATTTGTTGAAAAATAAAGGGTTGAATTATTATTATTCGTTGGCAAACAAAACTTTTGATTACATTCATGCAGAAGTTCCTGCAATACATATGGGATTTCCAGAATACATTCAGATCAATGCACAAAATGACATTGGAATGCTGATTGAAGATTTAAATACGGAGACAATTGCTGCCGCACTTCACGCTTTATTAAACGATGAAAACTACTACTTGAAATTAAAAGCAAATTGCAAAACTGCCAAAGAAATATATAATTGGGAGTTGGAAAGTACCCGTTTGAAACACTTATATTCGCAGATAACCCAACAAACCTAAACATCAAAATTCGATTATGAGTCCAACAACCGAGCAACCGAAATTTGACCCCACCTACCGAAGATATAATACTTCATTTTCCTACTTATTAATTTCTTTATTCTTATTTGTAATTGGCGTCATTTCCGTTTATGCTAAAATTTCAAATTGGGTTGCATCCGGATATGCGGATTTGTTTATCGTGATTTCCTTTGTCTTAATTTTTGGATTCAGTTTGACAGGATTGATCATGGGCATTAGAAGCTTTGTCAAAAATGAAGACGATCATTATAAAAAATGGGTAGGTTTTTTCGGAAATTTAGTTTTCGTATTTTTATTTTTTATTGGTTTACTTTCCAATGTTTTTGACTTCGTAGATTTTATGAATTCTTAATTTAGTTTTTCCACATTATTTATGAAAACATCACTCGCTAAAATAATTGCAACTGCTTTCGGAGCAGGCTTTTCTCCTTTTGCTCCCGGCACAATGGGTGCACTTGTTGGAATACTAATTTGGTGGTTACTACATTTTCCATTTATCAATTTCACTGGCTCTTATTTCTTTCCCTTCATGGTCGTGATGATCATTATTGTTTTCCTCGTCGGGGTTTGGTCAAGCAATGTGATGGAACCGGAGTGGGGGCATGATCCCGGAAAAATCGTCGTCGATGAAGTGATCGGTCAATGGATTGCATTATTGTGGATTCCTTTTACAATTACCAATTTTATCTTAGCATTTGCACTCTTTCGATTCTTTGATATTTTGAAACCGCTTTTTATAAAAAAAATGGAAGCACTTCCTTCAGGATGGGGTGTGATGGCAGATGATGTGTTAGCTGGTGTTTATGCAAATATATTGTTGCATTTTGTTCTTTGGTGCGATATATTACCTTTTTAATTTTGGAATTGAGTAATTATGACTAAATCCAAAGAACCTTTCGTCGGGTCTTTTTTCAGATCGCAGGCGGCTTCTTTTCTTTCGTCCATGACGGATTTTTTATCATTTCTTTTTCTCACTGAAATAGTTGGTTTTTGGTATATCGCTTCCAACGTTATCAGCAGTTTATTAGGTGCTATTGTAAGTTTTACTTTAGGAAGAAATTGGGCATTTAAAAAAACGGATGTCAGAAAACGAGGACAAATATTTCGTTATGCAATTACGTCGATTTCAAGTTTGATTTTGAATACTGCCGGATTGTATATGATGACAGAGTGGGGTGGATTACATTACTTCTATTCCAAAGTATTTGTGTCATTAATCATCGGTATTACCTTTAATTTTTTGATGTTTCGATATTTTGTATTTCGTTGATTCTTATCGTTACAAAAAAAGCGTAAATTCGTCCATCATTTGAACATAAAATCCATTAAAAATGAGAACCTCCTTTATTATGGCACTTGTAATTTTTGTGCTTTCCTCTTGCAGTGAAAAAATTACAAAGCCGGTTACCCAAACCCCAGAAGTCAAACCACCTTCCAAACCGATGATTAAGGAAATCCTAAACGAACCGGAAAAGTTTGTTTGGAATCCAGAAAATTTTGCCGACATCAAAATCATTCGTTATCAGATTCCAGGATTTGATAAATTGAATTTGCAGCAAAAGAAATTGGTTTATTACTTGACACAAGCTGGTCTGGCTGGAAGAGATATTAGCTATGATCAAAACTACCGTCATAATTTAAAAATTCGTCGTGCACTTGAAAATATCATCATGAATTACAATGGTGATAAAAATACGGAAGAGTGGAAAAACTTGATGACTTACACCAAAAGAATTTGGTTTTCTAGTGGGATTCATCATCATTATGCTACGGATAAATTTAAGCCTGAATTTTCAAAGGACTTTTTCAAACAATGTATGGACGAAACAGCAACCAAGTTGTCAGATGAAATGCTGAAGGTCATTTTTGACCCTACTATTGACAGTAAGAAAATCAATTTAGATCCCGCCAAAGGATTGGTCAAAGGATCTGCTGTAAATTTCTACGATCCTGATATTACGGAAAAAGAAGTGGATGAATTTTATGCCAATTTAATGAAAGATAAAGATCCTGAAAAGCCACTTTCTTATGGCTTAAATTCTAAAGTGGTCAGAGGGCCTGATGGAAAGTTAATGGAAAAAGTATATCACCTAAATGGGATGTATGGAGCGGCGATAAAAGAAATTATTAAGTGGTTGGAATTGGCTGTAGAAGTTGCAGAAAACAAACCACAAGCAGAAGCTTTGAGTTTACTCATCGATTATTATAAAACTGGATCTTTGCAAACATGGGACGCGTACAATGTCGCATGGGTAAAAGCTACAGAAGGAGATATCGATTATATCAACTCATTTATTGAAGTTTACAACGATCCAAAAGGCTACAAAGGCGCTTATGAGAGTATTGTTGAAATCAACGACTTTGATGCTTCCGCAAGAATGGCCGTAGTTTCAGAAAATGCGCAATACTTTGAAAATAATTCTCCAACATTACCTGCACATAAAAAGAAAAATGTGGTTGGAGTCTCTTATAAAGTAGTGACTGTTGCTGGTGAAGCCGGTGATGCATCTCCTTCTACACCAATTGGAGTTAATCTACCAAATGCCAATTGGATACGTGCTGCTCATGGCTCTAAATCCGTATCCTTAGGCAACATTGTGTACGCATATTCCCAAGCAGGTGGGCCAGGTATGTTGAAAGAATTTGCGCATGATGATGAAGAAATCGCTCGTGCAACCAAGTATGGAAAACTTGGAGACAAAATGCACACCGCTTTACACGAGGTAGTAGGACACGCTTCTGGACAAATCGAACCAGGTGTTGGAACCCCAAAAGAGACCTTGAAAAATTATGCCTCTCCATTGGAAGAAGCTCGTGCAGATCTTGTTGCATTGTATTATATTATGGATCCTAAGTTGATCGAATTAGGATTGATGGAATCATTAGAAGTAGGAAAAGCGGAATACGATAGCTACATGAAAAATGGCTACATGACACAACTGACTCGTATTATTCCAGGAAACATTATTGAGCAAGCGCACATGCGTGACCGTTCGATGGTGGCACATTGGGTATTTGAAAAAGGAGAGAAAAATGGGGCGATTGAAAAGGTGACAAGAAATGGAAATACTTATTTGAATATCCTTGACTATGACAAGATGAGAGTACTGTTTGGAGAATTATTAAAAGAAGTCCAAAGAATAAAATCGCAGGGAGATTATGAGGCAGGACGTGATTTGATCGAGAATTATGGAGTTCAGGTAGATCCAGTAATTCACAAAGAAATTTTGGATCGTGCTGCCAAATTAAATATTCCTCCATATGGCGGTTTCATCAATCCAGTTATCGTTCCTACAAAAGCATCAGATGGTGAAATTACAGGTTTCAAGATTGAATACCCTGATAGTTTCACAGAGCAAATGCTTTACTATGCAAAGAATTATTCTTTCTTACCCGATGATAATTAAAGCAAACTTTTCAAGTACATAAATGGATGTCTATGATCAAATTTAAAGTTTGGTCATAGACATTTTTTTTGCGCTCCAAATTCATTTAAAAGATAGACAAAATGCGACAACTAGAACACCACGAAGTCCAAACTCAAAAACACAACAAGCAAATTGTCGTAATCGTGGAAGATATCATCTCTCCAGAAAATGTAGGAATGATTTTCCGAATTAGCGAAGCAATGGGAGTGTCAAAATTATTTCTAATAGGAAATACACCAACTGTCCCTAACAAAAAAATAACGAAAACAGCTCGTACCACTGAAAAGAAAATACCAAGTGAATATTTTTCGACAGCAGAAAAAGTAATCCAACAATTAATTAACGAAAGATATGAAATATTTGCGCTAGAAATAACAGACAAAAGCCGTACTCTTAACAAGATTAATTTTGATACCTTTCAAAAAATAGCCATCATTATTGGGTCAGAGTCTAACGGTGTTAAAAAAGAAACATTACAGCAATTGGAAAATGCGGTAATGATCCCTCTGTATGGTCAAAATACCAGCATCAATGTGGTGACTGCGCTTTCCATTGCATTGTATGAAATCGTTAGAATCTAATTGTTAACTCACTTTTTTACATTCCTTATAATTTCAAATAATATATCAAAATATATTTTCAACAATTTATGATCACCGGCGCTCTACATCTTATCATTACTAAAAATTTCAGTTGTACGCAGCAATAACCAGGAATTCAAAATAGATCGAAGCTGCCGCACAACAGCAATGGACCTACTAAAAGAACAGACACCTAATAATTTATACCACTTTTTTCACAATAATTAAAATACTAATGTGTCCTTTATGTATTTTTATGGTCTAAATATTTGAATGATTAAAATTCCTAACCAAACATAAAATTTGAAAAATGAGTATTGAAAGTATCCTAAGCGGAATCCAAGAAAAAGCAGCTTCAGCGGCACCACTTGGAAATACCCTTAAATTTGATTTCGGAGATGAGAAATTATACGTCGACGGAACTGGAGACAGCAACCAAGTAAGCACGGATGACAAAGACGCTGATTGTTTAGTGATTGTATCAATGGATGATTTTAAATCACTCGCTTCTGGCGACCTAAACCCAATGACCGCGGTTATGACTGGTAAAGTCAAAATCAAAGGCGACATGGGGGTTGCAATGAAATTGCAATCTTTGTTTTAGTCAACAATTGATATAAAACATCAAAAAGCGTCTTGATACATATCAGGACGCTTTTTTTCATTTGAACTTTTTACAAATTAAATCTTTTAAATTATTGTTATATTTGGATTATTAGTTTCAGTACTTACCCATCATTTTTTTAATTTCAAAAATCAGCTATTATGAATTGGATTAAGTTGCTTTCGTTTTTTATGATAGTGAGCATGACCTACTCATGTGCACGTCATCCTGTTACTGGAAAACGTCGATTATCATTTTTATCCGAGAAGAGAGAAATCGCAATGGGTAAACAATATGACCCACAAGTGACCGCTCAATTTGGTCTTTACGATGACAAAAAAATGCAGGCTTTTATCACAAGAAAAGGGCAGGAAATGGCCAAGATTTCTCACCGGTCTCATCTTGATTTTTCTTTTAAAGTGGTTGACTCTCCAGTGATCAATGCCTTTGCAGTTCCCGGTGGATATATTTATTTTACGAGAGGAATCATGGCCCATTTTAATAATGAAGCACAGTTTGCCGGAGTACTCGGACATGAGATTGGACACATTTCCCACCAACATGCTTCTGAACAAATGACGAAACAAACTTTGGGACAAATTTTATATGTCGGCGGCTTGATTTTATCTCCAGAATTTAGACAATTCTCTCAAGAAGCAGGACAAGCAATGGGATTGTTATTTTTAAGTTTCAGTCGTTCCAATGAAAAAGAATCTGATGAATTAGGAGTTGAATATTCATCCAAAGTCGGATACGATTCACATGAGATGGCCAAATTTTTTAGAACCCTCAAAAGAGCATCAGAAGGCACAGAAGCAGGTCGGGTTCCTGAGTTTATGTCAACGCATCCAGATCCAGGAAGTCGTTTTGAAAAGGTAAATGAATTGACCGATAAATGGCAAGCTGAAAACAACGCTACAAATCTTAAGATTGGTCGCGATAGTTATTTAGACTTAATCGATGGAATGGTGTATGGAGACGATCCGCGTCAAGGTTATGTTGACAATAATATTTTCTATCATCCAGAATTGAAATTTTCATATAGTACACCACAAGGATGGCAAGTCATTAATGCACCAACTCAAGTGCAAATGGCTCCAAAAGATGGGAAAGCATTGATGGTATTTACATTGACACAGCAAAGTACTTTTCCAGCTGCAAAACAAGAAGCAATCGAACAACATAAACTGACTCCCATTCGTGATTTAAATTTTGAAGTCAATGGATTACCAGCATATGGTATGGTGTCCGACCAAAAACAACAAGCTCAAAATGGTCAAGAAGTAGTGGTTGCAGTACAAACAGTTTTCATCAAGTATGATAACAAGATGTATGTATTTCATGGTTTATGTGCTAAAAATGATTTCAATCGATTTGAAAGATTATTTGACAACACGATGAATAGTTTCAAAAAATTGACGGATCAAAATCGTTTGAATGTGACCCCACATCGTTTGGATATTGTTAAGGCTAAAAAAGCAGGTACGTATACGCAAGCATTTAATGATTATAATATGCCTACCAGCATCCATAAAAAATTAGCCATCTTAAATGGGGTTAATCTGACGGATCGATTACAGACGGGAGAGAAATTTAAAATTGTGGAGAAGGGTCGGAATTATGAGTTTTAGATAGGATTTTTGGATTAGTTTTCAATAGCAAAAGCCATCGATTCATTGCAGACTTGGTGGCTTTTGTTATTAATAATTTACTATCCAGCTAGCGTCGAACGAAGGATTTTCAGAGGCAACAGATAATTTTTTATCGTATCTTTATTTTAAAATCTAGAACTATGAATCTTCAATATATTTCAGACAGCTCAGGTAAAACAACTGGTGTATTTATTCCAATTGCAGAATGGAATGAACTAAAAGCCAAATATAAAGGTATCGAACAAGAGGAAATCAATATTCCGGACTGGCAAAAAAATGAGGTTAGGGAGCGCATAGAAAATTATACAAACAATCCCGATAAAACCATGGATTTTGATTCTGCAATGGAAGATATTGAAAAGGATTTATAAATGTACAGAGCAGTCCTCTTACCACTCGCCAAACAAGATATTTCAGAAGCTGCAAGCTGGTACAATACTAAACAAAAAGGTCTTGGAAAGCGATTCATTGAAGAGCTTCGAATCAAAGTTTTATTAATCAGGAAAAATCCAAAAATCTCCTCTATCAGATATGATGATGTTAGAACGATGATTCTAGATGCATTTCCTTTTATGATTCATTATTCTATCGATGATCAAAATAAAACTATAATCATAGCAGCAATCTTTAACACTTCCATTGATCCAGAAAGATGGAAATCAAGACGTTAAGTACTCACGACTTTTCTAAAAAAATACAATTTTCCTCTTTACCAAAGGAGTTTCAATCTCACGATAAGTGTCGCATGCGCTTATGCTAAAAGCAAAGATTCTTTTTGACAAAACACTATATTTACAAAAAACTAAAAACTCGAATAATTCTAAAAGAAAAGCTACGCCGAAATAGGAACAATTAGGATTAATAAGAAGACAAAAAGAAAAAAAGAAAAATTAAATAGTTTTTGCTTTTTGTATAAAGAATAATACTCTTTTACAAGTTCTTCATATATAGGATATTTCAAGAGTGAATTTTCAATTTTCGGATTAGCATACCAGTAATCTTTTTTCTCAATCATCTTGTCGTACTTGCTTGTATTATCAGAAATAATTAAAGTCATTTCTTTTAAAGAATGAGAATTGTTAATAATGCTAAGTTTTAGATATGCCTGATTTAATTTCTGTCTTATAACTTGATATTTAGGGAACAAGTATCCCCAAAATATAAGTACAAAAACAACATAAAATATGAAAACTGAATTTGTCATTTGAAATAAAATTGCCATAATAAGCCTAACTCACATGTATCCAATATCTGCGTCCATCCGCGACATCTGCGCGAGCAAAATAAAATCACTCCTTCCAAAAACTATACCCATTCAAAAAGTCCTTCGTCTTCATTCTCTTTTTTCCTTCTAACTGCAACTCAAGCACCTCCACAAAACCATCCGTAGTCGCAAATTTGATGAAAGAACGATCATCAGTAAGTATCATGTTAGGTGGCTTTTTATGGCTGACTACTTCTTTTAAAGTCCTGAAGATTTTTAATTTCAAACCATTTAAAGAAGTCCAGGCAGTAGGATAGGGGCTCATCCCCCTGATGAAATTATGCACCTTCTCAGTAGTTTGGTGAAAATCAATTTCACAAGTTTCTGAAAAAATTTTTGGTGCCTTTGTAGCTTTCTCATTTTTTTGAGGTTGCAATTTGTAGTTGCCGGATTCTATTTTTTTAACAGAAGTCAAAACCGAATCTGCGCCGATATGCATTAATCGGTTATAGACATCTCCGGCAGTTTCATTTTCATCGATCGGAGTAGTTGCTACTTCTAAAATATCTCCGGTATCAATTTCATGTTTCAAGAAAAAAGTGGTTACTCCGGTTTCTTTTTCTCCGTTAATAACTGCCCAGTTGATGGGTGCCGCACCCCGATATTTTGGTAAAATAGAGCCATGTAAGTTGATTGTTCCAATAGTTGGCATATTCCAAACTACTTCCGGCAACATCCTGAAAGCAACAACAATTTGCAAATCTGCTTTCAATGCACGTAGTGATTCTACAAATTCTTTATTTTTCAATCGTGGTGGTTGCAAGATTTTCAAATTCTGAGCAACCGCATACTTTTTAACAGCGGATTCAATCAAAGTTTTCTTACCTCTTCCACCCATCTTATCCGTCGAAGTAATCACTCCGACAACATCATATCCATTTTCTACTAATATTTGTAAGGAAGGAACAGCGAAGTCCGGCGTTCCCATAAACACAATTCTGAGACTCATAAACAGCGGATTTTATTAATTTTAAGTTATATATGTGTCCCTTTTTTATATACTAAAAAGGGTATTTAGGGACCGAACTTAAGCAAAACCCTTATATTATTCATCTTAAACGCCTAGATTTACCAGACTAAACAAAAAATACTATGAGATTCAATTTTGTTGTACTCCTATTTTTATTACTGATTCCCTCCACTCAAATAATTGCCCAAACGGTTTCCATCGAAGGCTATACTTACGAATCAGACAACCGGGGCTATATCAAAGAAGTGGATGTGACGGTTTATGAAAAAGACACTAAAGTTGTTTTGGGTCAAACCAAAAGTGATCGGAATGGAAAATTTTCATTCTCGATACCGGTTGGAAAAGAGTTTAAAATACGTGGTTCCAAAAAATTGTTTGAAGACACCGAAGTAATTGTTTCTTCAAAAAATAAAACGGACGGCGGAAAAGTTTTCGCCAAAATTGTAATGTATCGAAAACCAGGATACATTTTTGATGTCACCGTTGCTAAGAAAAGAATAGGAAATGAACCTACCGATGCAGTAGTCGATACGAAAGTCGAAATTTATAACAATACGTTGAAGCAAGAAGATTTAGTAATTGAAAACAACCCTGCACCAACATTCAACCACACTTTTGAACAAGGTAATCATTACACTGTCATGATCCGAAAGGAAGGATTTATGACAAAAAGAATGGAAGCTTATGTAAATGTAAAAGGTTGTATTCTTTGTTTCGATGGAATTGGCGATGTACGACCAGGTGTCACTGATAATCTGACCGAAGGAAATAAAATGGGAACTTTATTGGCAAATGTTGAATTAATTCCGATTAACTTAAATGAGGGAATTAAAATTGACAATATCTATTACAACTATAATAGTTCCGAAATTAGAGAAGATGCTAAGAAGGAGCTAGATAAATTGATTCAAGTGCTTAGAGACAATCCATCTTTAGATATTGAACTGGGAAGTCATACGGATGCTAGAGGAAAAGCGACTTACAATTCAGAATTATCTCAAAAACGTGCACAGTCTGCTGTTGATTACATCACTACAAAAGGTGATATTTCTGCCAATAGAATTGTTGCAAAAGGATATGGAGAATCCCAAATACTCAATAAATGTAAAGATGGCATTGATTGCGATGAAAGAATGCATGAGCAGAATAGAAGAACGGAACTAAAAATCACTGGTATCAGAAATAATAAATCTATTAGCGATAAATCACTTGCTCAAATTCTTCATGAAGAAAATATGGGTAAGATGCTGGAAGAAGTGGTGAACTCTGAAGAAATAAAAATCCCAGAAGGAGGAACACTTCCTGATGAAATTGCAGCTTCAATGTCCAATCCAAAAAGTAGAACGCCAATTGAAACTCAACCTAAAAGCTACGACAATCCAGTTACAACCAACTCAAAAGGTGGCACCATTTCAATGGAATCTTCAGCAGTGCAGCCTTCTCCAATAAGTTCTATTTCACAACTAGAAGGCGCTATCGCTCCTGCAAGTCCTTCAACTACTTCTACATCGACACCTGCGCCTACCCCTGCAAGTAATAGTAGTGTTAGAGACGATAATCATGTTTACAAACCTCAAGATGCTGATAAAAAGAAAGGATCCTCCCAAAGTAATTTGTATCAACCTACAGAGTCTGTACAAGCTACTGCTGAAGATGTAGACAATTATGGAATGGTAGTCAGAATCGTTGACG
Source organism: uncultured Saprospiraceae bacterium (assembly GCA_937928575.1). GTDB lineage: Bacteria > Bacteroidota > Bacteroidia > Chitinophagales > Saprospiraceae > CALDGQ01. Next base: position 13,619 of record CALFWW010000171.1, read on the forward strand.
CCAATGGAAATACAGTTAGAAATGGACAAAAAGGAAAAGAATTACATGCATACCAAGTTTTCCAACATAATAGAGCCACAATTGATCATTACAAAAATTCTGTAACAAAATATAAAAGAAGAGTAATGCCTACTATCATGAGTATGGGATATACCGGCTACAAAATTCAAATTGAAAAGAGTGGTGGAGAATTACCAATCAGTCATGAAATCTTCGGACGACATGGAAATATTAGTTACGATGTGACCAAGGAAGGCAACTATTCTTATATGCTTGGAGACTTTGCGGAGTCGAAAGATGCCATGTCTTTTTTCACTGAAATTATCAGACCGCAATATCCACACGCAAGAGTAATTCAATATAAAGATGGCAACAGACTAAACGAATAAACGATAATTACGCTTTTACTCAAAGGAGGTAATAGAAATTCTATTACCTCCTTTGTTTTTTAAACGAACAATGACCTACAATGTAAAATTATTGATATTTTGCACAGCAAACGAAATTAAAACGAACTATGGGAATTGAAAAAATCCACTGGAGTACTAAAGATAATCTAATCATCTCAGGCTACAACTGGCCAATTGAAAATCCCAAAGCGGTTATCTGTTTAGTTCATGGCTTTGGGGAACATGCTCGTCGATATGATCATGTGGCTGCTTATTATAACAAAAAGGGCTTCGCCTTAATCACCTGTGATTTACGTGGACACGGTGTTTCAGAGGGTAAAAAAGGGCACACGCCTGATTACGAACACTTTTTTGATGATATAGAATTGCTACTGAAAAATGCCAATGAGCAGTATCCTGGTCAGAAAAAAGTACTCTACGGACATAGTATGGGCGGAGGAATTGTGTTGAGCTTTTTACTAAAAAGGAAAAGTGATATTGTGGCCGCAGTCTCAACAAGTCCATTTATTGAAGCTGGTTTCAAACCACCATTTTTTCTGGTAATGCTTGGAAAAATGATGAAGAATATCAAACCTGATTTCACGCAAGCTGCCGAATTAAGTGCGGATGGACTCTCCAGAGATGAAAATTATGTGAAAACTTATAAGGATGATGAACTAGTTCACAACAAAATGAGTTCCGCTCTTGGGATGGGGATGATGGAAAACGGAAAATGGTTGTTGGAACAAAACGATAAATTAAATGTCCCAACTTTATTGATGCATGGAAGTGGTGATAAAATAACATCTCCAAGTGCCTCCCAACAATTTGCAAACAACATGAAAGGTGACCATTTGACGTTTAAAATGTGGAATGAGTTATACCATGAAATGCACAATGAGCTCGAAAAAGAAAAGTTTTTCGATTATACGATAAAATGGATTAATAAACATTTATGAGTCTTTCCTAAAACTCTCAGAGAGATCTTTGACATAAATCCATCTAAACATATTTTTCTAACAAAATACTGACTTAGTAGCATGACAGCAAAAGAATTTTTATTATCGATTCCTGAAAAAGCAAAGGGAGAATCTTTAGAGGGAATGGATACACTATTTCATTTTGAAATCGACGGCGAAGAATTGTCTGTCAAAGTAGAAGATGGAGCAATCAATGTCTCTGAGGGACTAGAAGGCGATGCCAAATGTATCATCAAATCTACGAATGACAATTTCATGGGAGTTGTCAATGGTGATGTCAATCCGACCATGGCAGTCCTCACAGGTAAAATTAAAATCAATAATCCTGCAGAATTGATTAAATACGCGAAATCTTTTGGTATGATGTAAGCCGCAATATTCGATTTTAATTACAACTGCTAGCTGCCAACTGCCAACTGCAAAGTGTTGAGCTGATAAGTAATTTGCCTAAGACAAACTTATAAAATCACAATCCTGCAGTCAACCTATTTCAAGGTCAATCACATATTGATTATTTCAAATATTAAAAATATCAATACTGTATCTATTATTTTTGCTAAATTTCACCTGTGAGAATGTTCTAATGGAAAAACACCACTAAATTGGGCATTCCATTTCAGTGCTAGAAAGCGTAATTTATACTCCAAATGGCAAAGAAATTTCCCTTTTACCAGCAATTAGATGCCATGGATTGTGGAGCGACCTGTTTGAGAATGATCGCAAAACATCATGGACGTCATTATTCCTTAGAACATTTACGTGAACTAACCTTCATGGATCGGGAAGGTGTGTCTATCTATGGAATCGCAGATGCAGCCGAAGCTCTTGGTATGCACACGCTTTCTATTAAACTCAATTATCAAAAATTATTAGAGGAAGTTGAAATGCCAGTTGTCGTTCATTGGCGCCAAAAGCACTTCATCGTTGTTCATCATATGAATAATAAGCATGTCTGGATTGCGGATCCAGGAGCTGGAAAATTTTCGCTAACAAAAGATCAATTTCTTGCTGGATGGATAAGTGATAAAATAGATGATAAAGAGGTAGGAATTGTTCTTGTGATCGAACCAACTCCGGATTTTTACAAGAGGGAAGGAGATGAACCTTCCAGATCAAGCCTCGGCTATCTTTGGCCATATATCAAGCAATATAAAGGTTTAATTTTTCAACTGTCACTGGGTCTCTTGATTGGAAGTTTAATACAATTATTTTTTCCATTCATGATGCAAGCCATTGTTGATATTGGAATAACCAATCAGAATATCAACTTCATCGTTTTAATATTAATTGCACAACTCGTTTTATTTTGTAGTCAAAGTGTAGTTGAAGTTATCCGAAGTTGGATTTTACTCCATATTGGAATTCGGGTAAATATAAGTTTGGTTTCAGAGTTTTTGGCAAAGCTGATGCGAATGCCGATTCGATTTTTTGATACCAAAATGACCGGAGATTTATTGCAACGAATCTATGACAACAACAGAGTTGAGAAATTCTTAACTTCTGCCGCCTTATTCACCCTATTTTCCTTTTTCACATTTATCGTATTTGGAATTGTATTGTTATTTTATAGCAAAATCATCTTTGGAGTTTTTGTTTTAGGAACTATTCTTTACATTTTATGGGTAACCTTATTTTTAAGAAAAAGAAAAGAACTCGATTATAAACGATTTGATCAATTGGCAGAAAACCAAAGTACCTTAATACAACTCGTCAGCGGGATGCAAGAAATAAAATTGCACAATGCTGAAAAACAAAAACGTTGGAATTGGGAACGAATTCAAGCAAGACTCTTCCGCGTGAGCATGAGCTATTTGGCTCTTGACCAATGGCAAAGAAGAGGAGCTTCGTTTATTAACGAATCTAAAAACATCCTGATTACTTTCATTGCTGCAAAAGCGGTGATTGATGGAACGATGACCCTAGGAATGATGCTGGCCATCCAATATATAATTGGACAATTGAACGGACCACTGGATCAATTAATAGAATTTGTTACTTCCTCACAAGATGCACGCATCAGTATTGAGCGAATGAATGAAATTCACAATGTTCAACCAAAAGAAAATATTTTAGAAAAAATAAATGTGGTAGAGGAAGCGGCTGATTTGGTTTTGGATAAAGTAAGTTTTCAATATGGAGGTCCACATTCCAAACAAGTATTGCGAGATATCAACTTGAACATTCCCTATGGTAAAACTACCGCGATTGTAGGTACAAGTGGGAGTGGAAAAACAACTTTGCTAAAACTATTATTGAAATTTTATGCACCAACAGAAGGAAGTATTTCCATTTCCGACACCAACTTGAATCGAATTGATGAGCGTCTGTGGCGTGACAGATGTAGCGTTGTCATGCAGGATGGTTATATTTTTTCGGAAAGTATCGCTAATAACATTGCTTTTGGGGTTGAGCACATTGACAAGAAAAGAATGCTGCAAGCTGCAAGAGCTGCCAATATCAAAGCCTTTATCGAAACCTTGCCACTTGGTTTTAATACGAAGATCGGACAGGATGGAGTAGGGCTAAGTCATGGACAAGCACAACGTTTACTGATTGCAAGAGCAATTTATAAAGATCCCGACTACTTCTTTTTTGATGAAGCGACCAATTCGCTAGACGCATTCAATGAGATGGTGATTTTGGATAACTTAGAGGAAATAATGGAAAACAAAACAGTGGTGGTGGTTGCACATCGTTTGTCTACGGTCAAAAATGCGGATAATATTGTAGTTCTTGAAAGAGGTGAGATTTTGGAACAAGGTACACACGAACAACTGGTAGAGATGCAAGGAGCCTATTATCACCTAATAAAAAATCAATTGGAGCTCGGTGATTAAAAGTTTCTAAATAAAAATTAATTAGCTTTATATAAAATGGCTGAAGCGCACGAAAATATCGAATTAAGAAGTGGAGAAGTCCAAGAAATATTAGGTACTCCACCCAGATGGATTATTCGTTGGGGAACCCTCTTGATATTTTTATTACTTGCTACACTCATTGGAATTGGCTATATGGTCAAGTATCCAGATATTATTCAAGCACCCCTTACGATCACAACAAATATTCCTCCCGTAAAAGTTATTGCCAAATCGAGTGGCTACATTGATAAAATAATAGTGAAAGAAAATCAAGTCCTTAAAAAAGGGGATTTAATTTTGGTGATGAAAACAATCGCAAAATATGATGACATTGAAAATGTAAGTAAAAAAGTAGATAGCCTTGTAAATTTAAATCCATCACTTGGTCAACTAAATGCATTCAAAGCACCTTATCCTGTCCTCTTAGGTGAAGCTCAAAAAGCATATGACGAATTCTACAAAGGCTTGAAAAACTTGAATGTCAAAAGACAAAAAAAAGCGGATGCAGCAAAAGAACAAGATATCCAAAACAGGATTTCGAAAGTTAAAAGCTCCATAAAAAAATTGAAAAGACAAGAGCAAACAGCAATAGCGGCAAAAGATATGGCCGAAAATGCTTTCAAAATCCAACATGAGTTATACGCAAAAAAAGCCACAACGATCAGTGAATTGCAAGCAGCCAAACAAGAAACTTTCAAAGCAGAACAAGCCATTGAAGAAATCAAAATGAAAATTGATGAAAAAGAAGATGAGATTGCACAATTTGAAACTAGCATCAAAGACTTGAAGGAAGTACTCACTTTTTCTGGTGAAGATAAGGTCGTCGAAATCAAATCTTTGCTAACCCAATTGCAAAGTCAACTTTTATTGTGGAAAGAAAAGAATTTATTGTATTCTAATGTTGATGGACCCGTTACCTTTTTTGGTGAAATCGGACAAGCAAATAAATTTGTTAAAACAGGAGATGAATTGATGGCCGTTATTCCATCTGCTCAAACTGGTATACTAGGCCAAGCTGCAATTCCTCTTATCGGTTCTGGAAAAGTAAAAGCAGGACAACGTGTTGTTATCAAATTGGATAGTTACCCATATGAAGAATTTGGGTATATCGATGGAGTCGTATTAGAAAAAGCAACACTTCCCAAGGATGGAAGCTACATTGTCAAGGTAAATATGCCAAATGGATTAAAAACAAGTCACGGCAATATGATTAATTTTCAACAAGAAATGCGCGGTACGGCTGAAATCATAACAGAAGATAAACGTTTTCTAGAACGCATCTTCGACAAATTGATTACAATGGTTAGAAATCGGTAAATGTACATCTCTACAGAATTTTGTATATTAATTGCGAGAACAATTAATGCAAATTCAAATAAACTTTAAAACGCCAACTATGAAATTCAAATTACACCTTATCTTACTTTTATCATTCTGTTTTCAATTTTTGTCTTTTGATGCTTCCGCAAAATTTGTGGATGCCACCATTTCATTTCTTGACGGGAAGGAAATAAATTGCTTGATTGACTTACCAATAAAAGCAACTCAGAAAAAGGTATCCTTGAAAAAAGATAAAAAATCCAGTGTGAAATATGAGGATTGCGATAATATTGATTTCATCTTATTAAACTCCAACGATCAAACGGTACTACTCAAAAGAACGAAGGTTTTCACTATCAAATTAAAAAGCACAAAACTATCTAAAAATAAAGCATGGTATCGAGTGGATGCCTATTGTGAGAATATAATTAGTTATGTCGGAATCGGAGGATACGATGTCAACAGAAACGGCGACTTAGTTGGTATTGCCTATGGTGGAATGGGGGAAGTTTGTTTGCAACGAACTGGAGAAAAAAATCCTACCGAAGTTGGATTTGTTTTCGCTGGATCACCAATAACACAAAAAAATATTGATAAAGATCGTCACCGGAAATTAGTCCGATATTATCAAATTGATCCAGAAGCACTCAAGTATTTTGAGTCGATGAAACGCGTATCTGAAGATGACTTAATAAAATTCGTTGAGCGGAATTGTGAAGAAATAAAAGACTAGTTTTTCTAACTTACGGGCTGCCTATGGATTTATTTCCCTATATATTACTTCGTGAAGCCGGTATATCTAAACATTTATTATCGCAGTCCCCATCCTTACTCAGCGGTATCATCGAAAATTTAGGGACCGCTCAAGATACACTTCAAAATCTTAAAAAAGAATTGACTGCTTTGCTAGATCACCTGATTGAAGCGGATGAGCCACCATGTATCCGAGTAAGTCTTATCAATATCAGAAGAGCTATTTCAAATAATAAAAAAGTAAAACAGAAAGATCTCGAAAAAATAACCACCCATTCTTTCAAGAGAAAATTACTACTTGCAATTGAGCAACTAAAAACATCTCAATTAGCATTTGAAAAAGCATTGTTTGATTTTGAAGTTGCTTATGAAAAAACTGGCATTGAGGAAGCAAAATTCCTATTCGCCAACAAAAATGAACCCAATTTATTAAACGGGTTATTATTTTCAAGCCCACAATTCTTCAACCGACTCCAACAAACTAATTTCCAACCAAATCAGTTCAACAAAAAAATAAGACAAACGCTTTTAAAACTATTGGAGTATCTATCTCGTGGTACTTATAAAACTTCGCCCTTTAGCTCTTTCAGTAAAGTTGGATTTTTTGATTTGAATAGTAGAGTAGGATTGACTCCGCGATATCAAAACATTATTTATACAAATGGTGATTCGAATAAAGAAATACTCATAGGATTGAATCCAACTATCTTTAAAGACGAAGAAAATTTCTATTACTTTATTTTACAAAATAATATTCAAGAACTAATTCGCAACCCTCAAATTGAACCTTTGATCACTTTGTATAATGCACAAAATCCATCTGACCATATCAACCAACTCGACAATGAAACTAAAATTCAATTAATAAAAAACGGCTTTCTAATTGAAAAATCAGTTAAACACAACACTCTGATTACAAATCAAATTACTACAATTCAATCTATTCCAATAGAAAATATAGCGCATAAAAAAAGTCAACTCGAAAAATTAAAATCCGATTTATCCATTAACGGGATGGAGCAACCTTTGATTTATGAGGACTGCTACCTGTCCCCAAAAGTTGATCTTCAAAAACCAACATTCGAAGCGATTGCATATGATTTAAATCAATTGACAAAAATACTAGCACCGCTTCATTTCTTTAGCATGCGAGAAAAAATGTTTAAGTTTTTTAAGGAAAACATAGCAGAAGATGAGGCAATCAATTTCGTAGAATTAGTGGAAGCCATAAAAGAATTGCCTTCTGATTATTTAGCGGAAGAAATTGAGTTAAAAAAACAAGAGCGACAAAAATTCCAAGACGAGCTACTAAAAGCAATTAACAAGAAAAATATTGATAATGAGTCAGGAGTTTTAAACTTCTCATTTAAAGATTTTGATTTTTCAAAAACCAATGTGGCGTCCAATTATTTTGCTGCCCATCTACAAACTGAAATAATTAACAACAAAACAAAAGCCATCGTCAATTCTATTTCTAATGGTGCGGGAAAATTATTCGGTCGTTTTGCCAATCAATACCCCAAAGTAGCGAGTGAATTAAAACAATACATTTACAACAACGCAAATGGAGATCAATTGATGCTTAATCAGGATTTCTCAACAAGCCCAGTCAATTCCCACCCACCCATTGTTGATCAAAAAATAGCCATCCCAACAGATACAAAACCAGGATTGTCTCCAGGAAAATTATATGTGAGCCATGACACGAAAACCAAAACGATTTATTTAATGAATGAAGCAGCCGACCCGATCAAAGTAATCAATCTAGGAGTAGAAGCGGAGCAGACCAGAAATTATTTCTACCCGTACTTATCTGCCTTTACGGGTACACGATGTGTAATTTCACCCTTTTTAGAGATTGTAAATAACATTGCTTACACAAAATATGAATCAATTTATCAATTACCTAGGATAGAAATAGGTGATCATATCGTGCTGCAAAGAAAAAGTTGGAACATTCCTTTTAATGCCATTCCAATAAAAGAAAAGGGAATCTCGGATGCTCATTATTATCTAAAAATTCAAGAATGGCTCAAGCAGCACAATTTACCCAAACAGGTATTTATAAAAACTCATTCCAAATGGTTTTCAACAGAAGCAGCACAAAAATCCAATGTTGGACATAAACCTCAATTTATCGATTTCACCCGAATTGGATTTGTACTTCTTTTTGCCAAAAAACTACATCAAGTAAATGATTTTCTTGAAATCACAGAGGTCCTCCCCAACTTTATCAGCAACAATACAACTGTAAAAGAGTATGCAATAGAGTGGTATGGTTGAGTTTCTAGCATTGATTTAGTTATTTCGGAACCAACTGCTCGACAATATTGTTGTAAAATTAGCACTTACTTGAATTAAACACATTCCCAATTTTCCTAAAAACGATTTAAAATAATTAGTATCTTCATAAATACAAATACGTCTTAATTTTACCAGCGTTAGTCGTTAAAACTGGAATATTTGAGAAAAATAAAGGCATTTTAAAATTAAAATTTCAATGAATAGTATTATTAAGCATTTATTAATGAACCAACTAAAAACTTGGATGAACAATAATAGCAACAATAACAACAACAACAACAACAACAATTCAGGACAAGATGGCGATGCTGATTCCATCATTCGCAATCATGTCATTCTTTCAATGGGAGCTGGGTTTATTCCACTTTTATTGGCAGATATATTAGCAGTCGGTGCTTTACAACTAGATATGATACGTCAACTCTGTCGGGTATATAATGTTGATTTTAAAGAGACGCAAGGGAAAGCAATTATTAGTGCATTGACTAGTTCGACACTTGCAAGAGCAGGTGCCCGATCTTTCATCAAATTAATTCCAGGTCTTGGGACCATCTTAGGAGGAGCAACCGTTTCTGTTTTTGCTGGAGCATCCACTTATGCAGTTGGTGAAGTTTTCAAAAAACATTTTGCATCCGGAGGTACGATCCTTGATTTCGATACGGAACGTTTGAAAAAAATGTATACAGAGAAATTTGAGAAAGGAAAAGAAATGGCGGAAGATCTCAGCAAGAAAGAAGAAGAAATTAAAGAAACAGTTTTCAATGTCAAGGAAACAACCACTTCAAATGATAACGGAGCTGCTGCTGAGACCAACGCTAGACCAGCTCCCAAAAAAGGATTTGTTGAACAACTAGAAGGTCTGGCAGCACTCAAACAAAAAGGGATTTTGAATGACGAAGAATTTGCAATCATGAAGCAGAAATTAATCGACGGTTTCGGCAAAGACGCTTAATTCAAGATTATATTAGATAAGGAATATAAAAGGAGCTTCGAGAAATCGTTGCTCCTTTTTTTGTTGAATGCGTTGAATAAAATAGAATACATAAAACATAGACAATCTGTCATTTAACCTGCAAATTCACTATTCGTTTCTAAATTTTAATGATATCAACTATAAAAATGATATATTTATAGTTAATAAATTATACCCACTTCACACCCAAACAATGATAAAAAACGTCCTTCTAACTTTAGGAGTTTGGAGCATCTTTGTCTTTCATATTTTTGCCCAAAATCCTCGTGTCATCAACACAATCAAACAAATTCAGGATAATGCCGACGAATATGGTTTGGTCGCCGCTGATTTCGATCATTGGATAGTAACTGACCAAACATTTTCAGAACATAATGGCACTACACTCCTTTATTTCCAGCAAACTAAAGACGGCTATCCAATTTTTAATGCAACCCTGACGGCAGCGATTGATGTATCAGGCAAAGTGCTACATGTTGGAAATCGTTTCGAAGCTTTGAGTAATTTACAAACAAGAACTCATGCTGAAATATCCCCAATCGAAGCAATTAAAGAAGTTGCAAAACACTTAAAAATAAATGAACCCGTCGGTCTTCAATTTGAGCGCGAATCAGACAATAAAAAAATTTTCCGAGCAACGAATGGATCAAGTGAAGATATCTCAGTAGAAACTGTGTATGTCAAACAGGGAAAAGAATTGGTTTTGTCAAATCAAGTTGCACTCTACAGCAACGAATTAAATCAATGGTGGCAAGTTCACATCAACGCAAGTGATGGAAGTTTGGTCAATAAAACTTCTTGGACCGTCGAATGTAATTGGAGCGATCATCATAATTGTACTAATCATACACACACACAGAAGACAAGAAAAAACACTGCTACGCCGACCAACAAATCAGCTACTCCTTTTATGGCAAACACTTATGAAGTATTTGCATTACCATTGTTAGATCCGAACGATGGTGCAAGGACCGTAGTCACTGCTCCGTGGAATAACGCAACCAATGCCTCTCCATTTGGATGGCATGATACTAACGGGATATCAGGTGCCGAATATACCATCACGAGAGGAAACAACGTATATGCCGTAGAAGACAGAGACGCAGATAATACCCCGGGATACGGACCGGATGGCGCAACTTCATTAGACTTTATTTTTCCATTGGATTTGACTCAGACCCCTCTCAACTATCAAGATGCAGCTATCACCAATTTATTTTATTGGAATAATATCATTCACGATGTTTGGTACCAATATGGTTTTGATGAAGCGAGCGGTAATTTTCAAGAGAAGAATTACACCAATGTAAGTGGTGGAGGTGATTCTGTCAATGCAGATGCACAAGATGGATCAGGTACAAATAATGCAACTTTCTCAGCACCTCCGGATGGTCAAAATCCACGAATGTCAATGTTTGAATGGACATTTACTGGAACCCCAATCAATGCCGCAGTCACTTCGCCCAATGCTGTTGCTGGTGCTTACAGTGCTACTGGAGCTGCATTTGGCCCACAAAATGGTACTTTTTCAGGAACACTAGTTGACGTAACTCCGATTGAAGGATGCACTGCACTGACCAATGCCGGAGCGGTTAATGGAAATATCGCAATGATTGATAGAGGGAATTGCCCTTTTGTAGACAAAGTGTTAAATGCGCAAAATGCAGGTGCAATTGCAACGGTTATCTGCAACAATCAAAGTTCAGAAAATATCACCATGAGTGGTTCTAACAATTCTATTACAATTCCAGCTATTATGCTTTCACAAGCTGATTGTGCAACGATTCGGACTGCAATGCCTGGAGTAGCGTTTAACTATACCTTAGGTGGTCCGAATGTGAAAGACAGTGATTTGGATAATGGGGTCATCATTCACGAATATGGACATGGAATCTCAATAAGATTAACAGGTGGAGCATCCAATTCGTCTTGCTTAAATGGAAACGAACAAATGGGAGAAGGTTGGAGTGATTACATGGCATTAGTGATGACAATCAAACCAGAAGATGTGGGAAGTACCGGTATCGGTATGGGTGCTTACTTATCAAATGAAGCTCCTACTTCAAACGGAATTCGATCTTTTCCTTACTCAACAAATATGTCAATTAATCCATTGACTTATGATGATATTAAAACTCAAAGTATTCCACATGGTGTCGGTACCGTATGGGCGTCTATGCTTTGGGATATGACTTGGTTGCTGATAGATGAGTATGGATTTGATGCAGATATTTACAATGGAACGGGTGGAAATAATATAGCGATGCAATTGGTCATTGATGGATTGAAATTACAACCTTGTAATCCAGGATTTGTTGATGGTAGAGATGCTATTTTAGCTGCTGATCAAATCAATAACAATGGGGCCAATCAGTGTCTAATATGGGAAGCATTTTCTAATAGAGGACTTGGATATTCAGCAGATCAAGGTTCTAGTGGAAGCAGAGGAGATGGGGTAGAAGCCTACGATATCAGTCCTGTATGTCAACCTATTTTATTTTTTGAAAAAACAGCAACGCAAGTGACTGCTCCTGGCAATCAAATTTGCTATGATTTATTTTTAAATAATAATACTGGTAATACACTAACCAATGTTGTTGTGTCAGATCCAGTACCAACTGGTACCTTCTTTGTGCCTAACAGCCTAACAATGGGCACCCATAGCTACGGTACAAATGTCGTTGAAATTTCGGAAGCATCCTTTCCTTCTGGAAGCAATTTTAATGCACAATTTAAAGTAATTCCTGTGGGTACTGATAGTTCTGCATTGGTTCATTACAACAATTTTGATGAAGCGACACTTCCATGGACTGCAACCACCGGACAGGGTAGTAATGGTTTTACTTCGACTACCACAAATGCTTATCGGACAAAATCAGTATTTATAGAAAATGTAGGCGCTGACAATACACAATATTTGACAAGCTCCAACATTGCACTTCCAAGCAATCCTTTAGTCAGCTTTTGGCACGACTTCGATACCGAGAGCGGCTGGGATGGTGGCTATATCGAAATTTCAACAAATAATGGAAACTCATGGCAAGATATAGGACCTTACATGATTGAAGGAAAATATAATGGAGGGCTCGGTACAAGTAGTAATCCTGATATTGCAGGGAGAGATGCATTCACTGGAAAAAGCGGTGGTTACATCAGAACTTTAGCGGACTTATCCAATTTTGCGAATCAAACCGTACAATTTAGATTTGTTTTTGGATCTGATAACAATACTTTTTCAGTAGGGTGGTACATCGATGATTTTATTATCTATCAAGGTGTCACTGTCGAAAATATAGCATGTGTGACTACGAATCAAGGACACAATATATGTGATACGACATCAACCATTGTCCTACCAAGATGTGAAAATTTTGAAGAACTTTTCATAGATAAAGATGAGGATGGTTTTGGTGGTACTTCCACGGGATTTGCTTGCCAAGGAACAAAAGGATTTTCAACAACCAATAATGATTGCGATGACAACAACTCTTCGATTTATCCTGGTGCTACCGATGTTTGCGATAATATTGACAACGATTGTGATGGTTTTATCGATGAAGATTGCAATGGTTGTCCTGACACACTAATTGTCACTATCCATGATCAACAGACGTTTCATGCAAATATCTATCTCGAGTCTGATATCATTGTTGCCCCTAATGATGTGATAGAATATAGAGCTGGTCGGGTGATTCAATTGGATCCTGGATTTGAAACTAAACAAGGTGCTTACTTTGATGCAATTATTCAAGGATGTCCAACTCCAATGACGGATGAAGAGACTGCTGAAAAACAATAAGTCTTTCAATAAGTCTGAAAATAAAAACCCTTGTCGAAACAATCGACAAGGGTTTTTATTTTAGAATGTAATCTTGTTGTTTGATCAATTAAGCAAACTGACACATCACCCCGCCAATAAGTAGCAAAGTAACAAACCAGTAACCAGCATTTATCAAAATATACTTCCAACTTTTTCTTTCAAATAATGCCTTGATAGCGATAATAGGAAACACAAAAAAGAATCCTGCCATACCTCCATGTACCGCACCATGTCCAAACGTCCGATGTCGATCTCCATACTTGGCCATGAAATTTTGAAAATAAGTATGTACTTCAGATCCCACTTCTTGAAATTCTGGCATTGTTGCGAATAATCCTTGTGTACTGAATTGATGGATGCTTATTGTTAGCATAAAAACACTTAGCATACAAGAGAATAAATAACTGAGCCCAAAAATCAATGGCATGTTTCCTGTATTCAAATCTGCTTCGGTTATACCCAAGGTGTTCATCCAAGCATTCCCAAAAACTTTTGGGTGATACCATACAAAGCCAATAATCATAGGTATTAATCCTGCTCCAAGTGCGACGAAATAGTTGATTTCCATAATTAAATATTGTTTTGATTTGAAAAAGTGCATACTAGAATAAATAACGTGCCATGGGTGCAATCTCTTGATCCGCAAAATCCTTGTTTAAATATTTAAAATAACCAGTAATTCCAATCATCGCAGCATTGTCCGTACAATATTCAAATCTTGGGATATAAGTGTTCCAACCTTCCTGCTCACCAGTTTCTAACAATGCTTTACGTAACCCGGAATTTGCTGACACACCACCAGAAATAGCAACCTC
>CALFWW010000172.1 GCA_937928575.1 uncultured Saprospiraceae bacterium
TTTTTGGGTAAGGATGAGTTGAGTCGAAATCGACTGATACGTTTTTATCTAAACTCATAACTCAAGCTTTACTTAATTTTTTTAAATTGTTTTTTTGCCTTTTCCAAATCGAAAACAGATGGATCATAATTTTTGTATCCACATCTTTCTAGCCAAGGAATCCAGCTTTCACCATGAATCTTTGAAGGCTTGCCGGTTTTCAGGGAACGCTTTAGATCTTCAAAACCATGTATTCCACCAACATCTTCTGGTGGACAGGCACCCATTCCCTTCTCTAAAGATGCGACATTAGAATCCCGGTGAAAACCAATGAAGCTGATTTCATGTTCCCAGCTATCCCCGTAATCATATAGGTATATTAGCTTTTTGCCATCGTCGGGCCTGAACAAATAATTATCATGCATACCAAACATTATACGTTCGATGGAAACATCATTTGCTTTCAACGCACCTTCTTCATCAAAGGGACTGCAAATAGAAATGAGTGACTCAAATCCATTTTCAGAAAATTGATACAAATGACTATCTCTCCATCCAAAAGCTGCTTGGATATACAAATGCAATTGGTGGAAATTTATGTCAATTGGTACTTTAATTTGTCGCCAAACTACCGGCTTCATGATGCCCTTTAATTCAATTCTTAGCTCAAATGTCATGTCTTTTTATTTATAGTTTTCTAATTTATGATTCAAAGCCCCAAACCCAATCCCCGTCGAATTCCCAACACCAACCTCCCAAGCAAACTGCACCGCCCTCGGATCCCCCTCCACAATCACCGGACAAAAAGTACCCTTAATATCCAAATTCCGATACGTAATCATTTTAATTTTAGGATTCGGATAAGTAGAATCGAAAGCAACTGAAACATCAGTGGGCAATCCTGCTTTCTCAAGTTTACGCTGTAAGGTTTCTGTTAGAAAATTATTGGATTCTTTGTCTTTCGGAAAATAATATTGATGATGCTTATCAGATTCTTCTTTTCGTTTGATTAAAATAGGACTTTGGGCTAAGAAACGTGCTTTGCTGCCAAAATCCGGAGTCACCTTCATCCTTACTTCTTGTACACGCATACCCCAGCGGATATCCTGCCCTTTGAAAACTCCAGTAATCATATCTTTGACCAAATCTTGATGAGGCGCACTTACGAAAAAGACACTGCCTTCAGGGAAATTGAATCCTTTTTTTGTGGCGTGAGCTTTGGTCAACCAAGACAACGAATACAATGATATCTCATCATGCAATTCATTTTCACCCAACCATTTGTGAAAAGCACCGACCAAACTTTGTTGATAATTGAAAGGTACAATTTCAGTGTTGGGCGATAAGTGAAGGTATATTCTCATAATTTATTTATTTTCTAAATTCAATAACACAAACATAATATCCGAGGTGGGGAGGATTTAGCACATACCCCTACTCTTTTTTAATTTTCTCTAAAATAGCTGACGCTTTCTCCTTGATTTTTTCTTTCAACTCTTCTGGTGCAATCACTTCTATATGCTCAAAATTACCCATGATGAAATTCATTAAACCTAAAAACTGATGATTGACTTTGGTTTCAAAATCAAAAGTATTTGGTGAAGCGGCTGGAATGACTTCACTTAATGCTTTGGGATAAGTTTCAGTGAGCGCATTATAGGCATAGACTTGAAGTCGAAGATGGATTACAATTTGATTGTTATCAGATATTCGGAATACATCGGTATATTTGTGTTCATGTTGTTTTTCAAATTGCCATTTTGTATCGGTCAAGATTACCCTTTCAATCCTATTTAATTTAAAGTGTCTGGTCTTTTTGCTTTCAGCATCGTAGGCTTGCAAAGTATCTAGCTCTGGATCAACCAAAAAAGGTTCAACTAAACGGTCTTTAATACTGTTGCTATTACTTTTGTAATTTGCTAAGACAACTTGTAGCTTTTGCTTTTTCGCATTTTCCAGCGCATCAATCCTCTCCAATGCAGGACGCCGCAAAGCACGAATGCCTAATTTCTGAAAATTATAAAGACTGGCTAATTTATTTTTTAGATACAATGCATCTTTAGAAGAGCAACTTCTATCTACAGCATTTCCTATAATTGTTCGCTCTTCAATCGTGAGAGATTGTAGATGCTTCAATTCTTTAAACTGCTGATCCGGAATAACAGCACATCTATATTTTGAATCTTGCTCAAAATGAATTCCAACATTAATAATGGCTTGGATATCGTCTTTTATTGTGTCTTTACTTACTTCAAAGTGTTTAGCCAATTCCTTTTTTGTGTATCTGTAAGGATAGGCAAGAATTCGCAGTAAGACAAGTATGTTCCTTTCACGTGCTAGCATGTCATATTTAGGTTACTCAAAAAAGCCAAAAAACAATTCTCAAAAAGTAAAACTCAACACACGTTAGTTAAGGTAAGTAAGTAGTGTTGTGTTGAATGAAAATAAATATAAGAAAAAAGTTTGAGAAAAAAGAAATGCGTTTTTAATGTTGTAAATTCAAAAAAAAATTGAATGCTTGCCGTGCATCTAACTGGTTTTGAAAAACTCTTAAGTGTTGCCGCACTCCGAGTCTCAACATTGATTACAGCTCCTACGGCACTTGTAGCCATTTCAGTGTTCGCCTTGTTATAATTTCAAGATTCTACAACTCCAACATTTAAGGAGGCTTGAAGGGATCTCGCACATTTCACAGATTTCGAGAACCCGTAAGGTGTCACCAACTCACACCACCTCATTTTTCAAAAAGGCAACTCGATGTCATCATCATCTGAGTCATCATCATCTGAGTCTTTTTCTTCCTTCTCACGCTCTTTATCCATTATATCTTTAAACAATTCATGGTTATCTTCAAACAACTTATCTAATGGACTAATTAATTTTGGAGTTGGTTGAGGTACAAAATACATAATACCCAAACTATCAAACCATATTTCGCAACGGTAATATTCTAGTAGCTTTTCAAGTCGCAGATGAGGCTCTAATTGATTAAATATAAAAACCAGCTCATCAGTTGGATCCCAAATTCTTAACAATATATTTGCAATTCTTCCAACGGTACTTGCCTTCAATTTAGAAGGATCAGGAAATGATTCTAATGAGATATTCAACCACGTTGCCAAGGTTTGAAGTGTCTTCTTTTCCGACTCAAGAATCGGTGAAGCATCTTCTCTGTAGGTCAGTGGAAGCTTCTCTGAATTCATAGCCATCTTATCCTCAAGATATATCAAGAACAATGAAATTAGCTCTTCCAATTCTTCCTCTTCTTCATATGCTTCAAGTTCGTCTTCATCCATCGAACACATACAATGCTCCCCAAAAACACAGGTACTCACCTCGTAATCACACAATTCAATTCCGATATGTCCATGCTCTACCAACACGATTTCGGTATCAAAAACTTCAGTAAGAAAATGATAGCGTTTTGTTAGTGGTAATGTTTTTGGCAATACAATGTCAATGTTCCAACTCCACATTAGATCAGCAATGGATTCACATAGTGCCAGTAGTTGGTCTTCGGTCAATTTTTCAGCTGGTGGAAATTGAATTTTTTGAATACCACAGGTGTCGCCAAATTTCTTAGTTGGAATATCCCCAGAAACATATCGCTCTACCTCATCCAGAGATGATTCTACAGAAGCTTCGTTATCGTCAAAATCATTGACGACATCGTCTTCAGCTCTTTGTGCAGCTATCAAATCTTCGTGAAGTTGTGTTAGATATTTTTCCATAATAACTCAAGTATACGGAAAATGTAGTTAAGTTGTTATACCAACCTACTATTTTTATTCAAGACTGAATACTTATTTTTTTGATTTGAGATGATGCTTAAGCTACAATGAAAGGTGCATCCAACAATGTTATCATCGCAATACGTTGACACATTTGTTCTACATTAAATATCGTTGCTTTCTTAGCAGCATTGGTTGATAACTGCTGATATAATTCTTTATCGGAATTTAACGCATTTATTTTTTCAATGATTAGTGGTAAATTGCGCTGGTCGATTTGATACCCATTCACATTTGTTTCTACGAATTCAGTGCAAGCTCCAACTGGTGGAGCAATTGCTGGCAAACCGTACTGCATCCCTTCTAACAAGGTCATTCCGAAGGTTTCAACCCATTGCTCATTATAGTTCAATTTGTATAAGTTGATATCTATTTTCTCGGCATTCAAAACCAAATTAAAATTGATATGTGGGAGTCGATAATTTCAATTTGACATCATGCCATTGATGTCCCATTTCAATATCGCTAGTCAGACCAAAGAGATCCATTGGAGAAGAGATTCG
Organism: uncultured Saprospiraceae bacterium; assembly: GCA_937928575.1. Classification (GTDB taxonomy): domain Bacteria; phylum Bacteroidota; class Bacteroidia; order Chitinophagales; family Saprospiraceae; genus CALDGQ01. The sequence goes on from CALFWW010000172.1 coordinate 4,274, forward strand.
TTAGCAACTTATTTTGCAAGGATTACAAGGAGATTTCCATAAACATCGAAAACACGTTCGCATTATTCTATAGAATTTACAAACATTCTTCTTATCTTAGTTTGTACTTAGCTTCAATCAAACTCATTTTCAGCCCTTTCTCTAGGATTTTGCCAACAAAATTTTTTTTATTCAATAAGCACATCAAAAATTCGTATTACTCAAATTGAGATAAGCGCCAACAAATATGCATATATTCACCACAAAACCACCCATGAAAAATTTTAAAAAAAACACACTATTAATCTTAGTTCTATTTTTCTGTAACAATATTCCTACAATTGCATGGGCCAACAACATTGATAGTGAGAGCGCATCAGGATTAGAGTTGATATTTGGTCAGACGAGTATTGCTCAAAATGGTTTTGGTTGTGTGCCTGTTAGTGCTAATAATTTTGTGGATATCTTATCGCTACAATTCAACATGGAATATGATCCTTCGGTTTTGAATTTCAATGCGGTGGTGAACTTAAATCCTGAGGTGAACGATTTGATGCTGACTAATTTTGGAATGCCTAATAATATCCCTGAAGGAAATATTGCTTTCAATTGGTTTAGCATTCCTACAGGCAGCACATTGACTGACGGAGCTGTATTGTTTGAAATTTGTTTTGATGCGGTTGGACTGGAAGGATCTTCGACTAGTTTAGGGATTAATGCAATACCCGATCCTCCTTTTCCAATGTTGGAAGCAAGTGATATTAATGGGCAAATTGTTTCGGTTTGCTCAAATCCTATAACATTAACCATCGGACCACTTTGCCCTATCGATAGCATTGCCAATGCCGGTGAATATTTTGGTGGACTTTTAAATCCACTTTGTTTAACTGAGAATCTAACCATCCAAACAGTAGACTATAAAGAAATTGATGGCTGCATAGATCAGGCTGTTAGCATAGATTCAATGCCAATACCTGACGGGACTGGAATCGCTGCTACTTCAAGTGTCATCGTCAATAATTTTGAAGCAGGTACGCTAATTGAAAATGAGACTTCAATTGAAGTTTGTATCGTCATCGAGCACTCTTATATGCGGGACTTACTCATTTCTTTGCAATGCCCAAATGGAAATGAAATAACCCTACATGAATTTCCTGGGCTTTCGGGTGGACAGGTATTTCTCGGAATTCCATTCGAACTAGATGAGGGAACGACTTCCATTCCAGGACAAGGGTGGGAATATTGTTGGAAAATGAATGCCGATAATGGCACTTGGATAGAATTTGCCGATCAAAATAATCCTATAGGTTTGCCAGCTGGAGATTACACCCCCTTTGATGATTTTTCCAATCTGGTAGGGTGCCCTGCAAATGGCGCATGGACACTTAACATTGAAGATTTATGGGGGATCGACAATGGCTGGCTTTTTTCTTGGGATATCACCATTCATCAAGGCAATCAATATCAACAAACTTATGTCTTTAGTAATGAAGCAGATGAAATCGTCTCACAAACTGATGAATCAGGTTTCTTTGATTTCTATAACAATCCAATTGCAGCTGGCAACTATGAGATTTATGCTTTCAATTATAAATTAGAGGACTCCATTCAGCAATTCAATTTTTTATCAGAATTAGCTTGTGATCAAGATACGGATTGTTGCGATTTGCTTTTGCTCACTCCTATTAGTATCGATTCTTGCTTATGCCAAAATATATTGTTGGAAGTCAACATGCCAGACACTTTGTCGCTGTGCGGCGATGCTATCGAAATTGCTCCACAAATTTCTTTTTCGAGTGTAGGTAGTTCTTTTGAATGGGAAGGAGCTGAACCGATCGACCAGAATCAACCTACTATAGTAGAGCTGTCGGTAAGTGGCATCATTCCTAACAATTTATCTGCAAATTCTATAGATAAAATTTGCATCGATAGTCTTCGTCATACTTGGGACGCTGATTTGTCGATTTATTTGATCACTCCTAGTAATGACACATTGGAGTTGTCTACTGATAATGGCGCAAATGGGGATCATTATTTCAACACTTGTTTTTCTCCTACTGCCATCGATTCCATCACTTTAGCTTCACCTCCATTTACTGGTACCTATTTACCAGAAGGTGATTTTGAAAGTATCTATGGGCCCAACAAACCTGCCAATGGCATTTGGAAATTATTATTGATTGATAATTATGTTGGGATTAATGGTACGATACATAAGTGGTCGATATCGTTTAATGAACCTAGTGAAAATCTAAGTTATGATTGGACTCCTGCGACCGATTTGAGTTGCAGCGATTGTCCCAATCCAATTGCCTCTCCTACTCAGACAACAACTTATACCCTTTCGGTTTCGGTGGAAGATACTTGTAGTGTGGTGAATGCGGTAACGATATTGGTGCCAGATGCCGCTACTTGTGTTGATGATGGCGATTGTACAAATGGTTTGGAAGTTTGGAACACAGACTTATGTGAATGTATTGTTGAATCAACTATCCTTGGCTGTACAGATTCGACAGCTTTGAACTTTGATCTTTTGGCGACTTGTGATGATGGCTCATGCTTATTCAACAACCCATGTGGGAATGCCGATTCTTTACAGCTAGTCACTTTTTATAATGCAACAGGTGGTGATAATTGGACCAACAATACCAGCTGGTTGCAACCTGGACAGCCTATTGAAAATTGGTTTGGCGTGACAACCAATGCGGAAGGATGTGTCATTTGTATTGATTTGGATGGAATTGCCAATTGCTTGTTAGATAATAATTCGGCAGGCAATAATTTAGTGGGTACTTTGCCTCCTTTAGACTTTCCTAGTTTAGAAACCCTATATTTAGATAACAATTTACTGAGTGGATGCTATCCTGCGCTTGTTTGTTTTATTGATAATGCATCACTTGCTGGCAATGTTCAAATGCCATGGTTTGGGGATATCGACAATTTCTGTGAAGGATTGTCTCAATTTGATGCCCCTTGCGATGACGGGGTTGGATCAGCAGACAATGATATCATTAATACGGATTGTGAATGCGAAAGTGTTGTTGGAATAGCTACACTTTCAACAGACGATTTTGATGTTTTTCCAAATCCAGTTTCGGAACAACTATTTATAACTAGTTCCCAATCCACCAACTATAAGGCTACTTTGTACAACCTACTTGGCCAGTCCGTTTTTGAAGGATTGAATACAACAGTAATTGATGTAAAGGATTTGGCAAGTGGAACTTATTTTTTGTCTTTGGTTGAGCAAGGCCAGCGAAGGATTTTGAAAAAGGTGGTTGTTGAGTAGTTGTGTAACTAACGTGTTAGTGATTACCTCTATTTTTCTTGACACTAAATGTTCGAAACTGCTCATTTCTAACGATAAATTCATCAACCCCAATCGCCTAAGATGTTCAATATTCTTAATTTTAACACCCATTGTTATAAATTTTTCATTTATATTTAAGGAAAATATATTTGTATACTAAAATAGTATTACTTTCACGAAAGTTTTCCCATTTACTTCTTATTCAAGCAAAACAAAACCTTAATATGGTCAACTCGTTCATTCCCAACCTATATTCCAAAAACTTAATTTTTCTTTTAACTGCGCTCTTCATTTTTTCGAATAATGCTTTCGCCAATCGAATTTTATCGACAAATTTAGAACCTTTTAATTTCTGTCCAGAGACTACATCGATTACACAAGTTGGAGGTAATACTGGGGGGCTTGAAATGGGGGAAACCATTTCTATATGCATGGAGACCAATTGGATACCAGTAAATGTACAATGGATTCAAGGAGTGGTCCCTGTTTTTGGAGACTGTTGGGATATGGAGTCATTTGATGGAGCATCTGCCACACTCAACACGCCAAGTGTTGATGGAACTTGGAACTGGCACGAAGCATGTGAAGTTAATTTTAATTTTAATGTTCCTGATCAGGAATGGGGAACTTACACGAACCCAATTAACAATATACTTACATTGTGTAATATAAATGATACTGCTATTCCAAATTGCCAAATACTTACGGAAGGGTCATGCCTTCCGGCAGGTTGGTATTTTACAGGACCTGAAGGTGGTAATCCAGGTGGAGATTCTCCGAATGAAACCTACGGAGATTCTGGCGGTGGAGGCAGTTTAGTTGGTCCTTTTCAATTTTGTTTTGATATTTCTGTTGGTAATTTTTCAGATTGTAATCTTGCAAATCAAAATTGCGATATGTATTTCAAAACTTTTTCCGATGGTGAAATTGGCGATTGGCAAGGTTCACTGCCAGAAGACTGTGCTACTGAGGCATCTTCAACTGCTAATTTCGATTTATCTTGTTGCGAGCAACCTTTTTTTGAAGAAGGATTATTTAGTTTTGGTTGTGAAACTTCAGATTTCTTTGGCTACGATGTAAGTATTGATTTAAATGGTGATAGCGATATTATAGCATACACTTGGACCAATTTAAATAATATGGAGACCGGAACTTACCCTGCCAATAGTAATGGAGATGCAAATATTTATCTTAGCATATCAGGTTTTGCTCCAAGCTATGTTGAGTTTTTAGTTGAAGCAACGAACGGAGATTGCACGAGCGCTCCTTTAGAAATTGGAATTCAAATTCAACCATCCAATTTAACTTTAGTTGAAGTAGAGGGTTGCGATAATGGGGATGGCACATTTGACCTGACCACTTATGATTGGGCACTTAGTTTCAGCACTTATTGGTTAGATGGCAATCTTGACCCTATTGAAAATCCTGCTGAATGGAACTATGGTGAGACCAATACTTTATATTTGGCAGAAGAGAATAATTGTGGATTCTTTACCCTTGAAATGCCACTTATTATTTTACCACTTCCAGTCGTCAACAACATCACCATTAATGAATGTATTTCAGGAACTATTGATTTAACAAATTACAATACTATTGTTGGAGGAACTGGAGGGTCAACTGTTACTTGGTATCAAGATGCCTTTGGATTTATACAAATTGATGATCCAACTGCTTATGCACCATCCGGCAATACCGTGTTTGTAAATATCAGTAACGAATTTTGTGAAACTAATAATCAGCCAATTCTCCTAGATCTTTCGGAAACTCCAACCATCAATTTTTCAGCTATAGAAACTTGTGAAAATGGTCCTGGAACCATTGATTTACAACAATACAATGATGAAATTACGAACGGACAACCTTATAATGTTTTCTGGTATGAAGATGCGCAAGGTACCGTTCCTGTTGCGGATCCATCATCTTGGAATTATTTCGGAAATAATGTTTATGCTGGCTTTGAAAACGAAACCTGTACCTCCGAAATCGCTGAAATTCCCTTCACTGTAATTGAAACCAACACAAATTGTAATGATGGAGTTTGTGAGAATGGAGATGAATACTGGGATTTTGACAACTGTCAATGCGAAGTCATTGAGGCCATTTTAGGTTGTACCAATCCTGATGCAGCCAACTACAACCCAAACGCTAGTTGTGATGATGGCACATGTGGATGCATTCCTGATGGTTGTACCAACCCAAACGCATGTAATTACGATCCAAATGCCACCTGTGATGACGGGTCTTGTTTGCCTGAGATTGATTGCAATGATAATGATTGTATCACTGAGGATGTTTTCAATGCTGCCACTTGTGAATGTGAGTATACAACAATTCCACCTCCGAATTGTGATGATGGGGATTGTAATACAGATGATACTTACGATGCAGCAACTTGCATGTGTGTGAATACGCCAATTCCACCTCCGAATTGCGATGACAATGATTGCAACACAGTGGATGTCTACAATGCCGCTACTTGCCAATGTGAAAACAATCCAATTACGCCAGGTGCTTGTGATGACAATGATTGTAACACTGAAGACACTTATAATGCTGTAACTTGTGAATGTGTATTTATTTCAATCCCACCTCCTAATTGTGATGACAATGATTGCAACACTGAAGATGTTTACAATGCCACTACTTGCCAATGTGAAAACAATCCAATTACACCAGATGCTTGTGATGACAACGATTGTAACACTGTGGACACATATGATACTGTAACTTGTGAATGTGTATACACTCCAATCCCACCACCTAATTGCGATGACAATGATTGTAATACCGAAGATATTTATGATCCAGCAATTTGCCAGTGTGTGTATACTCCTACTCCTCCAATAAATTGTGATGACAATGATTGCAACACTGAAGACAGCTATGATGTAACAACTTGTCTCTGTGTACATATTCCTATTACTCCGCCAATTTGTGATGACAATAATTGCAGTACAACCGATAGTTACAATCCAGCAACTTGCGAATGTGACAACATCCCTATGCCACCACCAGATTGTAATGATGGGATCTGCGATAATGGTGTTGAATTCTGGAATTCTCAAACTTGTAATTGCGATGTTACTGAATCCGTATTAGGTTGTACCAACCCTAATGCAACCAACTATGACCCATTGGCCACTTGCGATGATGGTTCTTGCACTGATTGCCCTACTGGACCATGTGATGACAACAATGAATGCACAGTCGAAGATTTCTATGATGATAATTGTAATTGCGTCGGTATAGCGCTCACATGTGATATTGGAGCAACTACCACTCAAGCATGCGATGATAACAACCCAAATACAGAAAATGATATGGAAACCATTTTGGATTGTGACGGATCCACTTGTGTACTATGTCAAGGAACACCTATTGATGGAGGAATGGAATGCCCAACTGATATTGATGGATTTACTGCTATTGGAGAATTTAATAATTCAAAATATTTCATTTCCAATAATCCGGCGGTGCCAGAAGATTTGCAAACACTTGCCGAATCTAATGGTGGCTACCTCGTTACCATTGGCGATGCTGCTGAAAATGATTTCATCTTCGCTAACATCAATGACATGGTCTATATTGGTTTGAATGATGTTGATATAGAAGGAACATTAGGTTGGTTCAATGGTGAAACTTATAGCTATAATAATATTGGTGTTTGTGATTTCTGCCAATCCAATGATGATAACAATGATTATGCAGTAATGCATCAATGGGACGGCAAGTGGAGTTTTAGTAATGTGTGGAATCAAAGATTAGGCGTCATTGAAATTCCTTGCGACGATGCTCCTGTAGAATGTCCTTGTCCTGAAATATATGAACCGGTTTGTGCCAATGGTATCACTTACGAAAATGCTTGTTTTGCAGAATGTGAAGGTATTTTTGAATACACAATGGGCGCTTGTGATCCCAATACAGAAATTTGTGATGAACCTATTGATGGATTCCAGTTTTTAGGAAATGAAAATGGAAGTAGTTATTATTTATCAAATAACACGGCAATTGCAACGGAAGCTGAGCAAATTGCGATTGCTAATGGTGGTCATTTAGTAACGATCAATTCTCAAGCAGAAAATGATTTTGTATTTGCCAACATCAATGACATGGTACACATCGGATTGAATGATGCAACCTTGGAAGGTGATCTTGAATGGACGAGTGGACAACAAGTCGATTATACGAATTTTGATATTTGTAGTTTCTGTCTAGACAATTCTGAAAATGATGATTACGTCGTTATGCATTCTTGGAATGGTGGATGGAGTTTTAGCAATTTTTGGAATCCTCGTAAATTTGTTGTTGAAATTCCATGCTTGGCTCCTAGACCTTTTGTTGGACTTGAAACAAAAAAGGCCTTCACTATTGATAACGTTTTCCCAAATCCTGCTACTGATGAATTATTTATAAAAATTAAGAGTACCGATGATGTGAATGTTGATTTATACATTTATAGTAGCACTGGTCAAGTCATGGAAATTCGTCCAATACGCATTGAAGCTGGAAGTAATTCTATTCAGTTGAATTTGAATGAATTTTCAACTGGACTTTATCACTTGCAATTACAGGATGAAAATGGAAATGCTTATTATGAAAAATTTGTGAAGATTTAATTTTGTATAAGTTACAAAAAAAGGCTACTCCATTTTTTTGAAGTAGCCTTTTTTTATTCGATTTTCTTCAAATCAAATCATGCAAACGGAACGATCTTTTCGCGCCCATTAATCATCCGATTACATTTCTCTTTTACGTAACTAAATGTATTTTTCATATTCGCAGCAAATGCATTGTCGCGCATAATACTGAGATAATTCTTTAACTTCGCTTTGAAACTTGGATCATGTTTTCCAATTGTCTCTTACGTAAATCCAGCGTGATATTTCTGATAAAACGCACTGCTATCCTGGGAAACAGAAAATGAATACAACTTTAGCCATTTTGAACTCGAATCTGGATCTGATGGCGAAGCATTCACATTGTTAGCAAAGATATCTGCTATTGGGAATAATTTAAATACGACCGAAAATTATACTTATGAAGACCACTCCAGAATATATCAAGGTATTAGATATTATAGGCTAAAAATGGTGGATGAAGATGGTGAAATTAGATACGCTGACATTGTTGCATTGAGATATGAAGCTCCTGTTCAAGTTTTATTGTACCCTGTGCCTGCTGTACATCATATAGTTGTTCAACATCCTTCTGCACTTGAGTCTGATCAAATAATGATATTCAATGCTGAGGGAAGACTTATCTATTCTACCCGGATAAATGAAGAAACGAATATTACAACAATACAATTGGATGAAAGTGATTCTGGAGTGCATATTCTACGGTATGTATCAAAACATGAAAGCCAAAGCCATATATTCTTAATACAATAAGCTGTATTTCTTGATGCTTTATAGAGGATTAGACAGCAATTAAAGGTTGCTTTCTTTTCATCACAATTGCTACAATATTTTCACACATCGCTTCTACGCTAAATGTAGCCGCCTTCAAAACTGCATTTGATGACATATTATTATACAATCTAGGATCAGTGTACAACCTATTTATACATGCTATCAACTGGCCTAAATATCTTTGATCAATCTGATAACCATTGACGCCCGACTCCACAAACTCAGTACAACCACCAACAGGCGGTGAAATAGCGGGAAGTCCATATTGCATCCCTTCTAACAAAGTCATTCCGAAAGTCTCTACCCATTGTTCTGGATGGGAAAGATTGAGCACTAAACTGGCTTTTGCATAAAATGGATGTACATTACTGTGTTTTGGAAAAATGGTCAGATTATTGGGCAATTGAAATTCTGAAAAATATTGGTCGATGTCTGCTTGTACTGCATTGAGCACAAGATGAAAATCAAGATGCGATAATTGATCTGCTAATTTTACAAATTCATTGACCCCTTTGTAAGCTTTGAGTGAACATAACATTAAGACAATAAAGGATTCCTTTTCTTGTATTGATGATTGGTACTTTTCTGCTTTCTGTACAAAGTCATTGGACAATGCGTTATAAACTACTTTAGAAGATATCTCCCCTATTGGTTCTTGTTGCTGCAAAAAATTGGAAACATATATAATTTCACTCGCAGTCTTGGCACATACCCATTTTAAAAAACTTTTTAAGAATGGAGGCTTCACTGAAGTTTCATGAATATGGAAAATCACTTTTTTACCCAATAATTTCCCAGCAATAGCGACCCCAAATGGTAACAACGTATTGACATAAACTACCACCTCTTCCTTGCGATATCTAAACATTTTTAAAAAACAAACTAGTTGTGTATAAAAGAATTTAAAAATGCGAATCAATTTATTTTCTGCAAATTGATAATTGTTGTTGACGTACTTGACATTTAAGTTGGATAAAAAGCCATCTGTGTTTTGTGAAGTGACTAACTCCACTTCCACCCCACGCTTCATAAAACCATTAATCACTGTCGATAACACCAACGGGCTACCACTAAAATCATTGTATAGATGTGCACATACTACTTTTTTCATAGGCCTTTTACTTCAATGGCTTCCTGTTCAAGTGTTTCAGCGTTGACGATGGTTTGATAAATATTGGTAATCAACACCCCTTTACTTTTCCAGGTGAATCTATTTTCAAATCTTTCAGTCGCTCCACTAGACAAATCAGATTGCAAACTAGCATCTTTTACCAACATTGATATTGCATCTCCCAATTTCATAATGGACTCCCCTCTGGACGCTGCATTAACTGCTATCCCACAAGTAGTATCGATTGACTCTCCAGGACCAATATTGTCCAAGCAAATGGTTGGGATACCGAAAGAAAGTGCTTCCGGCACCACCATTCCTGCGCCTTCATGAGATGGAAAAAGAAAAACGGATGCATTGGCAAAATATTGATCCAAATCTTTTCGGTCTATCCAATCAATAAATGAAACAGCATGATCTATATTTAAATCTTGAGCCAAAACACTTAGTCTGGTTTTCATCGGGCCCTTACCGATTAATATCAATTGCATCTTTGATTGCGTGACTTCATCTTGTTGGAAATAACTTCTTGCAAATGATTCTATAGTCAAATCAAATCCTTTCAAAGGGACAAAACGACCAATGGATAAGACTTGAAATTCGTCAGTGATTCTGGGAAGATGGGGTGCGAACTGTGTACCAACTGCAGGCAAAACCACTACTTTTTCTTTAGGTAATGACAACACTTTTTGGACACTAGTATTGATACATAAAATTTTAGAGGCTTTACTTTTGGTCATATATAAAGATGGACTGAATTTCCAAAAAGCACATTTGCTATACCATTTTAATCGATCCATCAACCATCCTTTTCGTCCACTGGTGTGTACTATAAAATCTCTTGGAATTTTAGGATGATGACCAATCGGTCCCCACACAAATGGTTTTCCAAATACCCACAAAAACGATGGCATCCAGTCACTATGAAAATTTAAGTGATGCGCAATATCAAATTTGAATTTTCTTGATTTGATAAAAAAGACAAGACCAATTTGCCAGAGATAGAAGTACAAAAGTGCGCCTCGGGATTTCTTTTTCCAAAATCTCAAATAGTAAGGTAAATCGAAGTATTCAAATTGAATATTGTCCGCAAAATCTACATCATTATCTGAGAAGTATTTATCAATAGCAGATTGATTATTTTCTCTTGTAATCGCAATCACCTTGTTATATTTAGCTATTGACATTAAGATATTCCATCCGGTTCCATCTTCAGATCCTTTGTACGGATTGACCGCATAACAACTAACAATTGCCGTTCTATTATTCAATTTCATACTTTGCAATTATTAATTTCTTGATTTTAATACTTTCGCCGGCACACCACCAACGACTGAATTAGCAAGCATACTTTTGGTAACAACTGCACCTGCTGCTATCACACAATTATCTCCAATCGTTACGCCATCTAGAATCGTCACTTTTGCACCTATCCAACAATTATTTCCAATTTTGATTCCTTGTCGATTGACACCTTGTAGTCGAATGGGTGTATCCTTGTCATCATAGTTGTGATTTTCAGGATGGCAACTCAAGTACTGACCGATAATACAATCGTCGCCAATTTCCAATCCACCACCACCCCCCAAATAAGCAAATTCTCCAAGACCGACATTATTACCAATCCGGATGTACTCCCCGATATTATCAAATGAAGTCGAGGCAATGACTTGACTGTAGGCACCGATTTTGACATTATTTCCAAATACCAATTTGTCTTTGCACAAAGCACTTACTTTGACATAATCTTCGAGTTGCACATATTTGCCAAAACGGATATTGGACTGGTAAGCGAGTTGTACCTTTCGTCCAAGAAATAATTTATTAGGAATTCGTCCAAATAATAACAATTTAAATCCGCGTAGTCGTTGAATTGTTTTTTGAAAAGCCAATTCCAACAATACTTTTGAATTCACCTTCTTATCGAAAATAAAATCTGGATTCTTTTGTTGTATTTTTTTTAGGACTACACTATTGAGCATAATTATAAGATTTCCTTGATTTCCTGTTGAATAAAATCGAGCGTTTCCGTTTTATCAATATTTTTTATGGGTAAATATTTTTGATCGTATTTATCAGAAAAATTAGCAAAGAGGTCTTGATAATTTGAAGTCAATGACTCAATGTCGTTTGCAGACAGTTCTTTTTTTCTTGCCAAAATAATTTGAGCTGGTGCATACAAAAAGAAATTCAACTTAGGCTTGTGGACAAATCGGTATAATAGTTTTGTGATTTTGGAATCCAATTGGATGTTGGATCGTTTGCCATCTACTATAAAATCAAAATAATAGCGATCATATAACACGATGTAGTTGAACAAAATATATTTGAAATAGATGAACCATTGACCGAAAACATAGTCCAAGTAATAGTACATAAAACGAATGGTCGAACTAATGGAACTGGTATTATTTCCTTGTCTTGGCAATTTTTCTGCAGCTCTTTTTTCGGCCCCTGACTTCCCATATTTGACTGAACTCAAAATTGGCAGCATCGAAGGGCGATGCCTAAGAACTACCACTTTCTTCCTAAATTTCTGCTCCAACATTTGCTTGGTTTCTTCCAAGATCGTGCTCTTCCCTGCCCCATCTACTCCTGAGAAGGTGATGATTCTTCCACGTTGTGTCCAAAATTTAGTACAAGTTTCTTTGAAGTAATTAGATGTGTTTTTCAGAATTTGAGCAAAGTTATTCTCAGGCATTCGTTTGATAAAATTACGGACCTGATCTTTGAATTCGGATTGATGTGCCACCACATTAGCCATGGTAAATCCAGCCTTATACTTCTCATTAAATGAAGATAAAATTTGTTGCTTTTCTTCCTCTGGCAATGTCCCAAAATAATGACAATATTTAGTAGGCATTCCTGCATTGTTTAGCTGATTAAATAACATGATGTGCTCGAATAAGACATGGTTATTACAACATTTTATACCATCTCTGACAATCGTATTTTCACGTACATAATTGTTGGACAAATAAACATGATATTTTCTGATTAATTTAAACAAACAATCTATTTGCAAAAAACTTCCATCTTTGAAAAAAAGAAAAAATTGCTGCATGGAAGATAATTTCAAATCATCCATACTTTCTACATCCTCATTATTAGTTATAATTGATTTGATATACGGTATGGCGTCAGGATGAATTAATATATCCAAGTCAGCGTAAGCATCAATTGCTTCGACTTTCCCCTCAATAAACTTTAAGAGCGTATAATCTAAGTTTGCAATTTCAGAAAAGAAATGCGCTATGAATTGTTGTCTATTATTCATCTACATGGTTTGCTTAGGTAGTGCTAACTTCGTACCAGATATGTTGTGGTATATTGTTGATTTTTAAATGGTTATAGGTGGGTTTTTATTGTTATGTTATTTAGGAGCAATAAGGGATGGCGTGGGTACGTGGTAACCCATCCCAGGATTTAAGTGCATTCAAACGCCCTTCCCTTTTTCGAAAAAGGGAAAGGACGTGCAACGGAGTTGATACAGGTATGGGTTACTTTACGTACTCACGCAACACGCTCCACCTCAGGAAAAGAAAACACATCCAAAGATTCCGACCAAACATCCACTAACCAATGCGCTTGCATGTGTAAGTCTTGTTGTGAAATATATAGTGGCAAATAATAACTAGTGATATAAACCAAATAAAAGGCATAATGAATCGACCAATTAATAGAATGCTTCGAAATTAGTTCTTCAACAATTTTGTGTTGCCTGATGGTCCTTAATTCATTTTTGATGGCTGTTAAATCACCTTGTTTTATTAAAATCTGATTTTGAAAAATGTAGTGAAAAATATCGAAAAGCATGGGCATATCCGTCCTACTCATTTCCCAATCATAAACCTGTATTTTTTCTTTGGTCAAATACATATTCCAAGGTGTAAAATCTCCGTGTGCCAAACCAACTGAGAGCAACTCCTGATCCCCTAGCCAATCTACAATCTGATTGAGTTGATGAATCATACTTTGAATTTTCGTATGATTCAAATCATTTTTAAGAACAACGTCATCGTTTAAAATTCTAAGATTGGATTGAATTTCACTCCATGCTTTGGTCGATGACAGATTTACATATTGTACTGTTTTTTGATAATATTCAGAAATTGCTTCCAAGTGTTGATGGGTCAAATTGGATTGTAGAATTGGACTGATAGGTTTAATATTCGAAAGTTGCAAATTTTCGGACGTCCCATTGCAATTAGGAGTTGTCATCTTTACCAACTGCAACGCTCGAATGTAATTTAATTGTTGTGATTCGTTATCAACCAAAGCTTTTGCCTTTGTTGTTAATGGAATTTTGGCAAAAGTAGTTACATGTTTGTGAGCAGCAAGGGCCACAATTACTTTTCTATTCTCCCCTGCTGTGCCAGTAAATATCGCATAGTCATCATGAAATTGATTTGGCAAAAAGTCAAACATAGTACTGGTCATCTTTTCAAAAGTAAAATAACCCTGACTGAATATTTTATCTAAACCAATAGTGAAACTTATTTTCACTCCAGCTTTATATAATTTTGCTTTCCAGCCGCTGTTATTATAAAGCGACAAAAAAACGGGTGCTTGATTAGTCGATGGATACATCCAACGGATGCTCCCATCCGGATTATTGATATAGAAGTGTTCGATTCCTGAATTGGTACTATTGTTTTGATTGAAATAAACAATGTTTTCAATCTTGTCATGATGGATATCAAACCAGTTTTTCTTTTCGGATAAATTGAAGATAAGATGTCTAACTGGATCATCGACACAAAATAAATCTGTAATTTCATTGTTTGAAACCAGCAATTTGAATCCAATAGGACAGGCTCCTTTCAATTGTTGATTTGGATCGAATATGACGATAGAGCTTACATTCTTGAAATACAAATGCTGAATAATTTTTAAATCGGTTGCCTCCATTTTAAGTTACTTTTACTTGATGGGGGTGATTTAATTTTGCTTTTTGAACACCAATAATCATGAACAGAATCAGGAATTGATAAAACATAATTCCATAATTCGCTTCTCCAAATATTCCAAACTCTGTCATCGAATTAATGAAAATTGGGATGAATAGAGAGATGGATAATTGCTTCAAATACTTGTCTGATGATTTGAAAAATGCGTAGAATGCCGCAATCATTTGAAATAAAACAATAAACGCCCCAACCAATCCCAAATTGATCAACACTTGTACAAATGTGTTGTGCGTCATCGATGCTGCATACGCATGGATACTGTCAAATTTGTCTGTGTAAGGAGAAGGACTAATGCTCATAAATCCATATCCAAGAATTGGACGATCTGGAAAACCAAAGGTTATCAAGTCGGACCAAAAAGGCAATCGTCCTGTCATACTCATTACCTCACTTACATCCCCTTCCTTGATGATGATCGTTTTTACTAAAACCGGTAATACAAAAATGCCACTTACTACCGTTGCCAATTGTAATTTTCTATTGCCAGATTGTAAAACAAACAATAGACATATTAATAAAAACCCACCTAATGAGGATCTCGATTGTGTTAATAACAATACGGCTACATTGATGATAATAAACACGATGTTCCATGGTTTGGACTTGCCTCTTGACAATTCCAAAAAATTCATAGTTGTCCCTATCGCTGCCAACATTCCCAATTCATTTGGATTGATGATGAAGCCTCCTAATCTTGAAACGGCACCACCATGGGTATCTCTGAAAAAAGTAGATGGATCGACATACAGTCCGATTAAAAACCCTACAGAAATTAGAGTAATGGACACCGCCAACAGTTGACTGAAGTTGACATGTCCATCGCTTTTGAAATTGTAGAGGACTTGTGCATGATAAAAGAAAAGCACAAATGCGATGGACTCAAACAGCATCAACAACTGCAATACGGTGAATTGAATATTGGTGGACCATATAATTGAGGCAAATCCCAACAACGCATAAGCGAGATATAATAAACCACTTGTTAGGTTTTGATATATAAATTTGAGATCCCGATTATTTGCAATCAGCGACAATAACATTACCAAGGACACACCGGTCATCATAAATCTCAACCCTATTTTCACGACTCTAGTCATCCCAATCGAACCTGGGAATATGGTGAAATAACTGATAATTCTCAGCATCAAAATAGTTGTAATCAAAATCATCAACCATTTACTTCTTTTGGCTAATATGTCCTCTGACAAACTCACTTGGAATATACGTCAATTAATTGTTTGGAAACATGGGTCCAATTAAACTCTTTTTGAACCATTTCTTTTGCTCGATTTCCAATGGACTGTAACTTCTGCTGTCTAAACAGACGCGATGCTTCAGACATTTTTTTGGCAATCGTCTTTACATTGTTATTTTCCATTGGCAAACCAGCATTGAATTTTCTGAAGTAGTCATTGATGTTGGTGGCTTCACTGGTGATGCATACCTTTCCCATTGCGGCCGCTTCTAATACCGCAGTTGGAAATCCTTCCATTCTTGAAGTGTGCATGAATACATCAAATCCTCCGATTAATTTAAATTTTTCTTCTCCGAATTGCTTTCCATGGAAAATAACATGATTCCTAATTCCTAACTTCCCACAAAGATTTTCTAACATTTCTCTTTCATCACTATCCCCAATCAACTCAAGAGTTCCTTCACCTCCATTCTCCAGATATAATTTAAAGCCCCTGAATAGCAAATCCAATCCTTTGTGAAAGGTGGCCAATCTTCCACAGAAACCAAAAACGATTTTCTTGTTTTTCACTGTTTCTAAATCGGGAATAACACTTAAATCTTGTCCATTTGGGATGAGTACTTTATTGTTTGTATGAATGAGGTCATTGGTAAACTCCAGTTCTTGGACACCCAATAATTGCATGGCTTTTGCATTTTTTATAATTGTAGACTCAAATAACTGGAAGTACATTTTTTTGACGAAATTATTTTTAGCCATTGCACCTTTTGTCAATGCACCATGTGGTGTATATATAAATGAAATTTTACGTTTGCTTAACAATTTAGATACGTGGAAAAATTCTGGTATAAAAGAACCATGAATATGCACAATCGCATCTTCAGATAATTTCGCAATCGCCTTTTTCAGATAGGCATCCAATTTCAATTTATTTTTTGTTTGTTGAAACAAGACTGTCTTGAAATTTCGCTCTGGATAATTGAGATCAAGGTTATTCGCAATACCCCATAAGGTGACATCATGCCCCATTTCCGTTTGAGTGGTCGCCAATTGATAAGCCACTTTGTTGACCCCATTCATACGATTGGGATTTCCTTTTCCTAACACGAGATGTATTATTTTCATTCGCTTAATTGTTTATGAAAAGTGATTTGAGGTTTTTGGGTTTGGGTTATTTCTTGCTTTTCACCTTCTCGCCAGCAGTATAATAAGTAGGTGGAAAAAGTGATCAATTGAGTGATAATCAATCCGGCTAATAGTCCGCTCATTCCCCAATTTTCCAAGAAATAATTTGCTGATAAAAAACTAAATAGTGTCGCTGAAATATAGCCAACAAAAAGCGGGTAAGTCAATTCAATTGTTCTCAATGCGAATTGTAAAGGAATCGATAAGAAAACAAAAATGTACAACACACAGTAAGCAATCACTACATAACTATACTCAGTATACCCTGCTCCGTAAAGTAATTGTATAATCCATGGTGCACCAATACTTATAATAATGAGCATGGCAAAAAATACCATCCCGATTTTGAACGTCATTTTTTTCAAATAATCTGTCATTGCGGTCCATCCTCCAACATTTAATTGACGTGCTGCCTCGATTGGTGCAATATTTTCTAATGACAAAAAAACGATGTGAAAAAATCCCATTATATTTTGCACCATTCTCAACACACCCACTGCTATAGGCCCAATGATCGCTGCACCAATTAGGATGAAATAATTTCCCGAAAACCACTGTAAGATGGCAGTTCCCAACAACCATTTGGAATATTTAAATTGTTTTTTCCAATCCGATATCATAGCCGGAAATCGAATCAATTGTATGGAATAACTAAAAGCTGCAATTACAACACTTGCTATATTTGCGATTAATATTAGTAGCAAGGTCAATTCTAAGGTGAGTTGATTTTGCAACCAGCAAAAAGCGATTAATGAAAGCTGCCCTAAACATAAAATTGCATCTATAACAAAGGCCAGATGTATTCTATCTTCGATGAAACATCGCTTTCTATAAAAATCATGTACCATTTGAAAGAACAACAAGCCAGATAAAATGGGAATAAATGAAACATACGGAAGCTCGAATGGCAATATATTTGGCAATATCCATAACAATAAACCAACGAAAGTGATAACTATGGACAACCCAAATTGCAACATCAGAATGTTATTCAAATACTGATTCGAATCAGATGCATTCATTTTAGGAGCTAATGACAACATCGGTTTGCTAATCACTGCTTGATTAATGCCTAATGCGAATAATACGACCATCCACAAGAGTGCAAATATCCCATAAATTTCAAGTCCCAAAGCTCTTACCAGTAATATTCCTAATAGAAAACTGGTACCGCTAACCATCATCTGATCGGCGAATAAAATCCCTTTTTTGACTGGGATTCGATTGATTATATTTTTGGGATTCAACAATTTAATTACGTAATTTTTATTTCTTCTGGATCTTTTACAAATTGCTGCTTTTTTCGGTAATACTTATTCGCCTTCCCTTTTACTGCATTTAGAACAGCATAGACATTGGGTATTTTGAATTCATCCAATAATGGTTGAACCATCTTTAATTTTCTGATTTTCGAAAATCCAGCACGTACAATCATCAAATTCATATCTGTCTGATGCATCAATGGGACAGCATCTACCACCAAATTCAAGGGAAGTGTATCAATCAAAATATAATCGTAATGTATTTTGAGTTGCTCGATATATGCGAGTGAGTCCGGTGCGAAAATGATCGCTGAGAAAATATTTTCCAAATTTCCAGCACAAATAACATCCAGATTTTCATATCCAGAACTTTTGATTACTTGAATTGGTTGCATTTCTTTTGTTATAATAGCTCCTAATCCAATCGAATCATTTTGCATATTGAAATGGTGATGCACATCAGGTTGACGCGTATCCATATCAATGATCAAAACTCGTTTCCCAACCGCCGCAAAAGATTTTGCTAAATTCACTGTTGTAAAAGTTTTTCCTTCATCTGGCAAAAAAGAGGCGACCGCAATTACGGTTCCTTTACGATCCCTCATTTTTTTCTGACTAAGTACTTCTATATTGGTATACAAATTTGCAAAAGCATTGAGTGCATTTTTCGATTTCTTTTTAGCTTTCGTAACAGTGCCGATGACTGGAATTTCAATTAATTCCTTTACATCTTCTTTTGTCTTTACTGTTGCAAACAAGAAGTTTCCGATAAAGGACAAGAGAATCCCAAGTAATAACGCAAAGAAAATAGCTACTCCATACATCAATCCTTTGTTTGGCCAAACCGGAGATTTACCGATTCTTGCAGGATCGATTATTTGGTGACCTACGACTGTGGCCGTTTTAGAAATGGCGATTTCCATTCTCTTTTCAGACATTAAATTGTAGAGCCCTTCATTCAATTTTACTTCTCTTTCGAGTGCGACAATTTGTCTTTCTTTATTGGGGATGGTTTGAATGGACTCGTTTTTTTCAGCGATATTGGATTCCAACTTTTCTCTTCTCTGGACTATTTTTTCTAAAGTAGCCTGGACACTTTCATGGATAAAAGTTCTGAGATTATTGATCTTTCGGTTGATGTTGATGATCTCTTTACTTTCGGTCGTGTACTTTAATTCGAGATCCAATTTTTCCAATTCGTATTTTTGAGCTTTCAAGTAAGCATCCCGAAATACAGGATCTTTTAAGGATTCGAAATTAGGTGCAAAGGCTTGAAGATTATTTCCAGTTGCCAAAAACGCAAAAAGCTTTTCCAACTCATCTTCTTGCAATTGGTAATTCACTTTTTGCAAATCGAGTTGCATGATTTCTTTCAATGCTGCATCGGTCTCTTGCATCGCATTGATGATTCCATTTTCTGCTTTATAACCCGCGAGTTTACTTTCAGCATCTTTTAATTTCTTAGTTATTTCTGCCAACTTTGTATCAAGGAATGCGAGTGTTGTTTCGGATTCTGAACTCACCACTTCTTGACAAGATTGGATATACGTTTCCATTAAAGCATCCACAAATAATTTTGCTTTTTCTGCAATCTCGTGCTGGTAGTACACTTTAATGACTTGTATTTCCTTATCGATTGGTTTGATGAATAAATTGCTCGCATTGATCTCAGACATCAATGCTTCAACAGAATTCAATTGAAACATAAACACATCATTGGGCGATAATGCACTTGGTTTTTCTTTTACCACCAAATCATTCTTATGAACAGTCATTGCCAATTGCTCGTCAATGTAGACTTGTCCAAACTGAACTATTGCTTTTACATTTTCGAAAGTTTTATTTTCACTAATTTGAAATTGATCACCACCTAAATATTTCAAATAAAAAGGTCGATCAAATGCTTCTTTTGTCGTACTAGCATATTGGATTGAGAAAGGTGTTTCCAGATATAATTCCGATTGTCTGAGTTCTCCAATTCTGAAATAACTGACATCCCATTCAAGTGTACGTAATGTTTTTTCAATCAGTGATTTGGATTTAAACGACTCTACCTCTGTTAAGAAACTATGACTACTTTTCTTTCCACCTTGTTCGTCAAAAATAACATTGGTGTTGGTATTCTTTTTTGACAAATCAATTAAAATAGCGCCGTCTGCTTGGTAGATAGGATTCGTATACATCAACAATCGCTTGCTCACCATAAAAGCAATTACTGCTAATAAAATTATTAACGGCACTCCTTTTATAATGGGAAGAATGATGGTATTGAATTCTTTTCTAATGTTCATTTTTGGTTTGCTAATTAATTGATAAACACAGAATAAATCACCGCAACTCCTGTCAGGATGCTAGCGACAATGCTCGCTTTTTGCAAGTTGGTATCCGAAGTTTTTGTTTTTTCTGGAGCGACATAGACGATATCATCAGGTTGCAGGAAGATATTTTTTTCTGAGAATCCGTTTAGATCTCGGAGGTTAACACTCAATTTTTGGGTCTTATCATCAATGGTTCTGATGACTTCGATTTGGTCATTCTTGGCATAAGGACTGAGTCCTTTTGACAATCCGATTAATTGAATTAATGATAATTTTTCATTGTCGATATGATAGATGCCAGGCTCATTTACTTCTCCCAAAATGGTGACAGTATGATTCAAAACTTTGACGTTGATAATGGGATCTTTAAGTGTCTTCCCGTATTGTTCTTGTAGAAAATAACTCACTTCATTGGTTGTCAAGCCTGCAATTTTGACCACACCTAATTTAGGTAAATTCACTTCGCCTTGTTTGTTTATTGTCAACCATTTTCCGGTTGCTTGATTGGAACTAAAACTGCTGTTGACAGAACCAATGCTCAATTCCTCATGGCCCCAAATACTCATGGTAATTTTATCGCCATTCTTCAAAACGGGTTCCGCGACATTTGCAAAACTTGCAACGGAAGCACTCGAATCCGTAGTTTGAAATAACGGATTGGTTGTACTACACGAGGTAATGCAAAGTACAAGTGTCAATAGTGTTATAATATTTTTCATTTGTTTACTGTATGATTGTAACTTCTACTCGTCGGTTTTTCGCTTTCCCATATACGTTGTTATTCTGATGAATCGGTTTTGTCTCGCCATATGAAATGATAGACATTCTGTTAGTACTGATTCCTCTTTCCAGGAAATAATGTTGGACCGCTTGACTTCTTCGTTCTCCCAAAGCATAATTGTAGGATGGATTTCCTTCATTGTCGGTATGTCCACTGATGTAAATTTTTGAACTTCGATTTTCCATCAAATACGCCACTACTCCATCCAATTTTTCAAAGTAGGTAGTTTTTATTACTGCTTGATCTGTATCAAATTGTACGTGCACATTAGGCATGAAATCTATGTCAAAATTTTCAACATCTTTGATAGAACGCTGTGGACAACCATTGTTATTAGGTGTTCCTTTCAAAAATGGACAGTGATCGACTTTGTCAGATAAGCCATCTAAATCAGAATCTGGACACCCTTTATGTTCTGGCAATCCTTTTAGAAAAGGACATTCATCTATATCATCAATTAAGCCATCCAAATCTGCATCTCTTAATTCATCCATCGGACATCCTTTATTATTTTTGTGACCAAATAAATTCGGACAAGCATCTACAGAATCATAAATTCCATCCTGATCTTTATCATTGCATCCGTTGAATTTCCATACTCCTGGGATATCTGGACATTCATCCATGTTATCTGGTATTTGATCGTTGTCTCGATCCTTTAAAGTTGTCTTTGTAATTTCTTTGTTATAAAATTCGATAGAGTCACTATTTTCTTCAACTGCTTTTTTGTTTTTATTAAAATAAAATGCAGCGCTTAATTCTATCCCTCCATTTCCATTGGTGAAGTTGGATAATTTTGATTGGTGAATGTCATAGCTAATTCCTACGTCAAAATTTTTCATTTTTAGGCCTGTGGAAATAATCATTGCATCATTTAATCTTGAAGAGAAAGCAAGATTCCAGATTTTGCCCTCACTCAAATGGTAATCGATACCTGCTCCTACTATTACTTTTTTTGCGGTTAGTTGTTTTGCGTACTGAGCAATTCCATAGACGCCTATTTTTTCATTGACTGGATATTCAGACTTTACATGTATAAAGGTCCTTATAGGATAAAACTCATTTCCATTATCATAAAAAGAGGAGGCTGGTTGATTCAGGTGTAACATGGAAGCACCTAGTTCATTTTTAATTTTTCCAATCTTCGTTAAGTACATGATACCAGCAGAAAAATCTGGCAACATCTGCTCGGTATTATCAAACGTTTCTTGATTTCCAAGAGCGGAATTAAAACCTACTCCTGGCTCATATTGGTTATCAAATTGAAAGGACTCCGGATTAAATCTTTGTTGAATGACGCCAACTGCCGCTCCGATTCGTAAATTACTTTGATTCGAAAGCAACTTGTTATAAGATGCCTTTAATCTTAGATTATTTTGGTGAAGAGATGCGGGTCCCGCATTATTTGAAATAATATCCATACCATAAGAAAAATTACTTAGTTTTTGTTCAAATGAAATTCCGTAAGTTTTAAAACCATCTGGAATACCACTCCACTGAGAACGATAGACACCACTTAATTTAAAATCGGTATCCATCTTACCCGTAGCAGCAACATTGCTATATCCAACATAATTTTCTGATTGAGAAAAATGAGGATCTTGACCCAATAAAATATTTGAGCAACAAATAAGAACAATTACTATATATAGACATTTATCAATCATTATAACAATCAACTTTCAATTATTTTAAAACTGTTATTCTTCCGGCAACATTTTGTTCTGTTCCATCTGCTCTTGTATAAGTTGCGCAGTAAACATAATTTCCATTTTGCACAATAGTCCCATTATGTGCTCCATTCCATCCAATCATTTGATTTTCTGAATGAAAAATTTCTTCCCCCCACTCATTGAAAATACTGAAAGTCACATCAGCAATATTACTTCCACGAATTAGGAAGATGTCATTTTCACCGTCTCCATTTGGAGTAAAGGCAGTCGGAATAAATACATCATCTTCAATGGTGGTTGGTGGAGGATTCACACCATTATCCGTCACGGTCACATAGTTGGTTTTTGTAGTAGATACTTGACATCCATGCTCATCCGTTGCGGTGACACTAATAGAGTAGACTCCTGATTCTGTATAAGCGTGGATCGGATTTAATTCTGTAGATGTATTGTTGTCTCCAAAATCCCAAAGTATATCAGACAACCCAATTGTGTTCAAATCAAATGCGAATATTTGTCCTACTGACTTATTGGTCGTCTCAGTCGTAAAATTTAATTCAACCGGTTCATGCACAGTAATCGTGATTGGACTAGATTGAAAAGTATTGCCATCATCTTGGACAACCACCTGAATTTGGTGCGTACCAGATGATAAATCACTAGTTGAAAAACTCAAGCTACTATTACTTTGCACTAATTGGCCATCCACATAAAAGAAATAATCGGTATAGATATCAGGTGACGCGACTACTTGCAACATTTCTCCAATGCAGATATCGTTATCTCCATTCCCTGTTATCAGCACAGCAACGCCTTGGTTTAAGTCGATTATTTTTCTAACAAGGTGATTGTATGCATCTGCAACAAATATTTCTTTTGTGAGCGGTGAGACTGCAATACTTGTTGCACCACTAAAACTTGCCGCAGGTCCCATACCATCGGTTGCTCCTGTCACTTCCAGTGTTCCGACAAATGAGTTAACCATGCCATCGGTAGTAATTTTTCTAATCACGTAATTGTAACCATCTGCCACAAATACATTTCCAAGTGAATCAACTGTTATATCCCATGGATAATTGAAAGATGCATTTGTAACCTCACCATCATCACTTCCTAAAACCCCATCACCTGCGAAGGTGGATACAATACCATTCGAATTGATCATTCTGATTTTGTGATTCCATTCATCTGCCACAAAAATATTTCCTACTGGATCCACTGTCAATCCATATGGTCTGTAAAAACTAGCAATTCCACCAGGACCATCGTTTGCACCTTGTTGAAAAGGAGTTCCTGCAATTGTGGTAACCACTCCGACTGGATCAATTTTTCGAATCACATGGGTTAAATGATCTGCAACATAAATATTGTTTTGAGCATCCACTTCTATACCTGTAGGATTTCCAAAAGTAGAAGCAGTCCCGATTCCATTGGATGCACCAAAATTTCCAGAGCCTGCAATGGTACTTACCATTCCACTCTGAGTAATTTTTCTAATCTTATTGTTACGGGTATCTGCTACTAGAATATCTCCATTATTGTCAACACAAAGTCCCCAAGGCTCATTGAAAGTGCCGATAGTTATATCTCCATCTGTATCTCCACTTACATTTGGTATTCCGCCAAAAATAGAAACCATCCCATCTGGTGTAATTTTTCTTATAAGGTGGCTCCATCGGTCAGCGGTATAGACATTTCCGTTTTGATCTATTGCAATTCCATGAGGATTATTGAAAGTAGCATCAAAAGCAGGCCCATTAATACTTCCAGGAATCTCCGCTTGTCCTGCAACTGTGACCACGATTTGACCAATCAAACTAGGTTGAATCAAAAAAGAAAATAATAATATATTTAGAAGTATTCTCATTGTGTTATTTTATAGCGAGCTGAAATCATCTTGAAGTTGCTACAATTGGTTTTGGTTTTGACTTTGAATAATCCTCAAAAAGCATCGCTTTATATTTTTCAGCAATCACTTTCCAGGTATATCTTCGGTTGGCGATTTCCATCATTTTCGCTGAAAGTTGTGCCCTCTTCTCTTCAGTTAATTGATTGATAATTTCTAACAATTCTTTTTCATCGTTAAAATAAATTGCCTTTTTCTCAGTCGTCTCTTTATTGTACATTACATCATATGCAATAATTGGTAAGCCCAGATTCATAGCTTCTACTAATGACGGATTGGTACCTCCCGCACTATGTCCATGTAAATAGACATAACAATTGGAGCGTATCCGGTTTAAAGTTTCTAACTCGTAAATTGGATCCAGCAAATGTATTTGGTTGAATTTTTCATATTTACTTTTCAATCCTAATCCATATTCGCTATTATTCCAATTTCCAATAATCACTAATTGTAACTTAGATTGTTGAGACATGGCCGCTAACAATATATGTATGTGATTCTCTGGCTCTATTCTACAAACTGTAAATGCATATTGGGAATTCAAAAAATGATAGTCAATAATCGCATCATTCGTGACAGAAACTTGTTTTGCCTGATCACCTCCATACTCAATTAAATGGCTTTTGTAATTATAAGCTGTTTGCATATAATCGGTAATTACCTGGTTATCGGTGATAATGGCCTCAGCCGATTCAACAGCAAATATTTCAGAATATCTCAAGAAAGTTTTAACAAAAAAATTCCACTTATTTCGTTTCCATTCGATTCCATCAATATTTACAAACACTTTTTTTCTGGTAAAGAATTTCACAAACGGTAAAATTAGGCAGCCAGAAACTCCAAGAATCAGTAGCATATCAGATTTAAAAGCAGCATGCAAAATAGAGATAATGTCATATGGAATACTCTGTATCCCATTTGCTTTGAAGGGGAGATATTTTAATTTAGCATTTCCAACATGATTTTTACGTTCCTTTTTAGGATAAAATTTGCCGCTACAATAAATAGTAATATCGAATTCATTTTCAATGTGAGGTAGTAGTTGCTCAACCAACGTCTCAAATCCGCCATACTTTGCTGGAAGGCCTACTGTACCGATAATCGCTAAACTTGGAGTTTTATGTGCCATTTAATTGGATTTCAGACATGAGCAAGTCATATCTAAATTTATAACAATACGTTTGTATCTAAGGAGGAATCAAAAAGAGAGGTAACTTTTATTAGGCAAAAACCATGACACTTATAATACCATTTAATGTCATGGCTTCATTTTTGCAATTATTTTCAAGAAGCACAATTAAATAAAGTGAGCACAGAAATTTTAACATTAATCGGATGTTCGATCTGTAGTTTTTTAATTACCTATTTTACGCTTCCCTCGGTCATTAATTTAGCTTATCAAAAAAAATTATTAGATATCCCAGATGTACGTAAAGTGCACGTTCAACTAATACCCAGTCTTGGAGGTATTGGTATTTTCATTGGTGTGCTCATATCATTTACGCTGTTTTGTTCGCTGTCAGATTTTAATGCCTATAAGTATATTTTGACATCTTATTTGATTCTTTTTTTCATGGGAATTAAAGACGATTTATTGCCGATGAATGCTAAGAAGAAATTCTTGATTCAAATTTTTGTGGCAGGTCTCATCGCTTATGGTGGTGTTAGAATTACTTCATTGCATGGCTTTTTAGGGATTCATGAAATCCATAGTATTGCTTCATATTGCTTGACCATATTTTTCATAGTTGGAATTACGAATGCATATAATTTGATTGATGGTGTGGATGGATTGGCAGGTGGTTTGGGTGGAATTGGTTGCATGACCTTAGGAATCCTTTTACTTTGGGTACAGGAATACAATTTTGCTGTTTTAGCATTTGCGATCACAGGTTCGCTCGTTGCTTTTTTGAGATATAATTTTGGGAAATATCCTAACAAGACATTTATGGGAGATAGCGGATCTTTATTGTTGGGTTTGACTATAACAGTCTTGTCCATACAATTTATTGAATCGCCGAACACCATGAAAAGCATGGGAATTCATTCTCCAATTGGGATTATAGCTGGAATCATATTCATTCCATTTTATGATACTATTCGAGTATTTACCATAAGAATATTGAGTGGGCGATCCCCTTTCAGTCCTGACAAAAATCACATTCATCATGAATTTCTAAGATCTAAAGTTGGCCACCAACAAACAAGTATTTTGCTATGGATCGGGAATGTGTTAATGATCGTAGCTGTTTTGTTATTTAGACACCAAAGCACTTTCAACTTAATCCTAATTGTGTGTACGGTCGGAATTCTATTCGTGCATACATTAGTATATTTGAGAAAGAAAAATGAGGTTAAAAAATTCAGTCAATTGAATGCGGAGTTAGACTCCATTAAAAAAGAAAATTATTTATTACAATGATCGCATCACAGGCTCCGGTTACTTCAGTAGCACAAACACCAGCAAAAGATTCTGCAACCAATCAGGTCAAGCATAATGCTTACAGAGTATTTTTCGTGGATGATGAAAGTATGATTCTAAAAATGCTAGAACGTCATTTTGCAAATGATTCCCGACTTGAATTGTTTTCCTATTCTTCTGGGGAGGCTTGTTTAAAATCGTTGGCGAACCAACCGGACGTCATTATTTTGGACTATAATTTATCCGATGGTAATGCTGGTAAAATAGATGGATTGGAAACATTGGAAAAAATTAAAGAGCAGTATCCAAGAGCTGAAGTCGTTATGCTATCTTCACAAATGGATATAAAAGTAGCAGTCAATTCTTTGAAAAAAGGAGCAGTTGATTATGTGGTCAAAGATCAGGCGATGCAATTCAGTATTGAAAAAGCAATTGATTCTATCTTAAAAAGTAAAGAATTGAAAAGTGAAATCAATCAGCTATCTCAAGTAATTAAGAGAGATAAATTATTGATAAAAGGATATAGTGTAATTACTTTGTTTTTAATTGGACTACTTTCCTATTTTTGGTTGAGCTAGGTCACTAACTTTCCTTCCAAAAATTCGATTTGTTGATTTATAATTGGAATCATCTTTTTCAAATCGCTTAACATTAGAGTAGTTTTGATATTCAATTGTTCTTTATCAGGAGCTGTCTTTGCCATTGCCTCAATTTCTTGAACTTTGTCATGTAAGTTTGTTAAACCAATCATCAGCAAACTTGGTTTCACCTTATGAGCGACTTGATAAACTTGTTCCCATTTTTCCTCTTCTATCAATGGCATTATTTTCTCAAAATTAGGTAGTATCTCCTCCTTAAAGGTTACAAACATATCGGCTGCATACTCCCAATCTTCTCCATAAACAGTCTTTAAATAAGTGGTATCCAATTGAGGATGATAATCAATAATTTCAACTTGCGATTCTGTGTACTTCTTTATTCCAACTTTTGAAACATCTTCTTGATTTGCTTCTTGCATATATCTTGTTATAATTAGTAAAAGATCATTCGGCACAAAAGGCTTTGTCACAAATTCATTCATCCCCACTTCTGCTGCTTGATTTTTTTGCTCAGTCATACCAGAAGCGGTTAAAGCGATAATAGGAGTATTTTGATTTGGATTTTTAAGTGCTCTAATTTGCCGAGCAGCTTCAATCCCATTCATAAGTGGCATTTGTAAATCCATTAAAATGAGGTCGTATTTTGTGGCCATTGCCATATCCACCGATTCTTTTCCATTGACTGCAAAATCAAATTGCAAATCCCATTTCTTCAACACGCGTTTGACATATTTACGATTCATCAAATTGTCTTCTGCAACCAATATTTTATTATTTGGCCAACTGATATTTTCATCAATAATTAACTTCCTATCATTTTTCAGTGTTTTGGAATCAGAATATTCGTAAGAAAGTACGAATGTAAATGTTGTACCTTCTCCTACTTTTGTGTCCACCTCAATATTGCCACCTTGCAATTCAATCAATCTTCGGGTAATGGCCAATCCCAATCCACTTGATCTGTTGAATTTATGCTGCTCGTTTGCAGCTTGTTTGAAATCTTTGAATATTTCACTCAATTTATCTGCCGCAATTCCGATTCCTGTATCACTTACTTTGAATTGGATCGTAATATTTTCGTTGAATCTAGACAACATCTTGGCTTCAATATGAATGTTTCCTCTTTCCGTAAACTTTTCGGCATTTCCAATAAGGTTAAAGAAAATTTGATTGAAAAGTAAGTCATCGCCAATTACTAAATTCTCAATTCTTTCATCGATTGTACTACTGATGGTAACAGGAGTTTCCTCCATTTTAAACTCAAATGTTTTTTGAATATCATGAATCGTTTCAGCAATACTAAATAGATTGGATTGGATTTCAATTTGTCCAGATTCGATTTTTGTGAAGTCTAAAATATCACTAATCAGGGAATGCAATAATTTTGCTGAACTTTTTAAGTTATCCAAATAATTAATTTGTTGTGGTGTTGGATCGGTATCGTATAATAGATGGGACATACCAATTACGGCATTGAGCGGTGTTCTGATTTCGTGACTCATATTTGCTAAAAACTGTTGCTCCGCTTTTTGTGCTTTTTCTGCAATCAGTTTAGCTGCTTCCAAATCCGCAGTACGAATTTTGATGGTCTCCTCCAAGCTGTTGTTCATTTCTTTCAATTGATTGTTGACTTTGAACAACTCCAAAGCTTTTTCTTCAAGGATTCTTTCTGCCTCTTTCCTTGCTAGCTTCGTACGCTTTAATTTTCTTCTTAGGATTTCAATCTCGCTGTCCATCCATTAGTTTTTAATGATTTCAAATTTTACTTTTGAACCATCCGCAACAATCATTTCTTTTGTTATTGTTGCTTTTTCTTTATAGTGCATTAAACATCCTTCTATCAAACCAGCCGCGACATCTGACATCTTTCTTTCTGAAGTGTAGATCATCTCCAATTTTCCTTCACCAATATCTTTGACATCAAAATGTGGTAATTCTGCATCCGGATATAATTTTCTGACTTCAACATGGATATATTCATCGACAGAACGAAGCATATCAAATGCATTGTCGATATCTTGTAACATCGGCTTGTAAGAATTGGCAAGTGTTGCAAATAAATAAAGTCCATATGCGTGCATTAATTGTGAGGCAGGCATATCTGTCTTCTTGTGCAACTCTCTAATCAAGCTATACATCTCCTTGTGATCATACGTACCGACGGATGTGTAGGCACCTTGAGAAGGTAAATCAGCGTTGTCAACAATGGTCTCTGCTACTTCCTCACCAAACTTCTCTTCCACCATTTCAAGAAATTCTGTAAATATAATTCCTTTCATTTTTTAAGCGTTTTGAGTTATAAAATTGCTTTTATTTTGTTACGTAATTTTGGAAAATAAGGTGCTGAATCTGCATAAAAACAAAAAAGGCTGCCCCAAACGACGGAACTGCCTTTTTTCAATATTAAATGATTGACTCTCAATTAATTAGCTATCGCTCCATCATTATCAAAAGGCATTATTTTTTCTTGTCCAGTCAACATTCTTGCGCATTTTTCTTTAATATAACTGAATGTATTTCTCATATTCGCTGCAAATGCATTATCCCGTGTGATCGTGAGATAGTTCTTCAACCAAGTTTTGAATTCTGGATCATGTTTGTGGATATTTTCTGCGGTGAATCCAGAATGGTATTTCTTGTTAAACGCAGTTACAATGTTATCAAAAGAAGGAATAGTTTTAAAATAATTTGAATAGTTCTCTGACATTCCTTCATTATTCAGTTGATGGAAAAGCATCATTAATTCGAAAAAACTATTGTTGTTACAGCATTTCACCCCGGATCTGAATACGGTATTTTCAAAGATATATTCATTAGAAAGATAAACCAAATTTCTTCTAATCAACTTGGACATACAATCGACATTCAAGGAGTTGCCATCTTCAAAGGTGATTGCAAATTGGTCCATATAGCTCATTGAAACCAATACCGTGCTTTTCATGTTATCGAATTTCCTTATTACAGAATCTATAAAGGTATTATGCTCAGCATCGATTAAAATAGCGATATCTGATTGCGTATCGATCTTAGCCAAATCTCCTCCAATAAAATTTAAATAAGTATAATCTAAGGTAGCAATTTCAGAAAAGAAATGCTTAATAAATTGTTGTTTGTGATTCATTGTCATGGTTAGGTTATAAAAAAATAGTTAGTTGTGGATATAATAGTGCATATTCTGTACCATTTTTAAACCCATCCAAACTGCTGTATATCAGTATTTTAAACCTATATAAATGTGATTATTCAACAAAAAACAAAACCCCCAACGCAATCGCTCGCATCGGGGGTTTGTGGTTATCACTTGCTCTTATCTAATCAAGCAAACAGCTTGTTATTTTTAATGCTTGTAAAAATTCATGATGTTTCTAATAGTCGTTCCACCATCCATAGATTGGTAATTAAAAGCTGGCATCATCTTTCCTGATCTTTTCGGTGGTTCATACGCTTTTGTGATTTTAGTGTTAGGATCATCAAATCTTTTGACTACAATTTCTGTACGACGGTTTTCTTGATGTTCTATTTCAGAACACTTCACACCATTTTTACATTGATTGATAATTGAAGTCTCCCCCATTCCAATCGCGCTGTGAATTCTCCTCGGATCAATTCCTCTTTTAATGACATATTCTTTTGCAGAATTGGCTCTGTTTTTTGAAAGTGTTTCATTGTACGTGACAGTCCCTCTTGCATCTGTATGTGCGACCATTTCTATTTCTAAACTCGGATACTGATTCATCAATGAAATCAAATAATCCAAATCTCCACTTGCATCTCCACGGATATAATACTCATCAAAATCATAATAAATATCTCTTAAGGTCAACACTTGCCCAACTGTAAATCTTGGTTGGTTTGGATTTGGATTTCCCCATCCTGGTGGATACATTGGTGCGGGTGGAACGGATGTCACTGCTGGTTCAGGATCTTTTAATCCTTCAAATTCTAATTCCAAATTAAGATCCAATGCTAATTCTAGTTCTACATTTCCTTTACAGTCAAACTTCATCGTAGACACTTCTGCCTCATCATCTGAAAAGTATTCCTTCTCTCCTTTTGCCCAATATTCGCAACCACAATCGACGCAGACATCAAATTCTCCATTTTCATCCGAGAAAAATTCCATGACTTCACCGGTGCATTTACTGATCAATGTAATGGTTGCTTGCTTAATTCTCTTTTTCTTAAACTTCTTGTTCTTTACAACTCCATTCAACATAACACATGTTTTACGTACCAGTGGAATAGATAATTCACAATTTTCACGCATCGACATCATCTCTGCTTTTGTCCACGATGTTCTCTCAGTTTCATAACCTGCCAATTCGGCAACATAAGTATAGTTTTTATTGCCATCTTCAAGTTGATGCGTCAATTGTCCATCCATGTCGGTCATGAAAGCTTTATCGGCAGGAAAAGTTTGCTTACCATTAGAAATCGCTAATGCGGATTCCAGTTCATTATGGTTATGAGGACAATCTTTGTGCGTGCAATGTAGGATGTGTTCACTCCACTCTTGCTCATCATTTGCCGTAATAAAACCATTGGTCAAAATACTTTTGTTCGGTTTTGATTCCATTACCAATGCAACTGTCGCATTTTCAAGTTGCTCACCGGTCGCAGCATCGTGTACACAAACTTCTACCATCAATGGTGCATCTTCAATTTCAATTTCTTCATCAGACTCCCATCTGTAGATATCATCTTTTCCTTTTCCACCAGGTCGATTGGAGGTTAAATATCCTTCCGTACCTTTATTGTTGATATAGAATCCGAAATCATCATAGCGGGTGTTATATTTGTGTCCCATATTCATTCGGTCCGTCCATGTTGAACGCTTTCCTTCATCAATCATTGTCACTCGATAGATATCCAAACCACCCATTCCACGATGACCATTAGAGCCAAAATATAAATGTCCGCTTTCTGTTATGAATGGGAATAAATCATTTCCAGAGCTATTGACAACGGGTCCTAAATTAATTGGCATCGACCACTGACTACCCATTTTTGTCGCCATATAAATATCCATTCCTCCATAACCTCCAGGTCGGTCAGATGCAAAATAAAGGGTTCCACCATCTGGGGAAATAGATGGATGGCAATACGCATTTTCTTTGTTATTGATGTTCAACGCTTTTATATTTTTCCAATCTCCATTTTCCATCAATTCCGCACTGTACAATTGCAATCTTCTCGTTCCGTTCTTATCCAAATAAACTGGATTGCTTCTTGAGAAATACATTATGCTATTCATGTTGTCAAGAGTAGCAACACCATCGTGATATTTGTTGTTTACTTTTGAACTAAACGGTGTGATTTTAGCGAATTTTCCAGCACTTGTTTTTTCAGCATAATATAAATCTGAAAAATTGGTCTTTGTCCACAAATCTGTAATTGACTTGTTATCGTTGTTTTTTCTTTTGGAAGTGAAGATCAATCTGTCCTCTTGAGGATAAGCGCAATAATCAATATCTCTGGAATTCATTTCCATCATATTAATGACTGTCACTTCTTCGTTTGGAGAAAACGTTTGTTCATCACATGCTTCATTGAAATCAATATGCGAATCACCTGAGAGCGTTAAGTATCGGTTATACATTTCAGTGGCATATTCGCATTTTCCATTACTTTGTAAAACTTGCGCATAATTCAGAAATTCTTCTGCTTTTACAGATTGATTGATGCCTTTAGCAAACCAATATTCTGACTCCTGCCAGCGACTATTTAATCGATAACTATTCGCTAATTTCAAAAATTGTTTAGAATCTACTTTGCCTTCCAAGTCCAGTTCTTCACATTCTTCAGCAAAGGCCATAAATCCTAATTGATCAAATAAATCACCATCTGAATCCGCGGCACCAGATTGAGTGTCGAATACATTTTCAGGTTGAGTGATTGTATCACAAGCATTTAATGTCAAATTGGGCAAATAAGTATTTCCATAGAGATGGACGGTCCCAAATATTGAAATAGTGATAATCAGTGTTGATAATTTCATAATTACTCCACTTGTTTTTTGCAAATAAAAATTATACATGGTTATATATCTTTAAAGTCTTTGGTATTTAGAAGAATCTTAAGTTTTCTAATTGTTCTCCCTTTTTATTGAATAAATACTCCAACATCACCTCATAAGAGCCATCATTATATCTACGTAATTCTGATGTTGTAAAATCGATTGCCAAGCCCATTGATAATTGATTGTTGATTAAGTACTGTGCCAAGAAATCAATGGAATCATCCCATCGGTAACTTGCTCCCAACCATACTTTATTCATGAATAGGAAATTGGCATTGATATCAAAATCCAATGGTGCATTTGGAATATAACTCACCAGAACCGCTGGTTTTAAGACCAAGTTTTTGGACAATTGAAATGCTTTTCCAGTCATAAAATAAATGGGACGAAATGGATTGGCCGCACCTAAAGTTTTTGCAGAATTGGTAAATTCAGAATTCTGTAAAAATTGGGGCATCGAAATTCCAGCATAGAAAGTGCGGGTATTGTACCAGATTCCGCCACCAAAATTCAGATTGTTGTTTTGATCATCGCTGAAATTAACCAAGTCATCAATCTCTTCAATCGGCGTCGCTTCGTTCCATTTGAATCGGGTATTTTCAAATCTGGCTTGTAAACCAAAACTCAGTACTTTATTTCCTCCCAATTGAATGCGATAGGAATATGGAACCGTCACCGCAATCGATTGAGTCAGGCCAATTTGGTCCAACATCAGACTCAATCCTGCACCACATTTGTCATTGAAAAATGGAGTATGCATGTTGAGTGTTACCGTTTTTGGCGCACCTTCCAAGTTGTGCCATTGATGTCTGTAATGCGCATCCAACACCATACGCTCCTTACTGCCTGCATAGGCTGGATTGTACTGGATCTTGTTCCACATAAACATCGTGTAACTGTTGTTATTTTGAGCATTCATCACACCTATCCAAAGGATCAATGTAGAAAGCGTTATTATTATTTTTCTCATCTTGATATAAATTAAATTATAAGGATTATCAATTGCGATATTTGATGTTACATATGTTATCATCTAAGTATTGTTGTAAATCCACTGATTACCTCTAAGTCCTCATTTAGTTTAAGGAAATAGAAATAAGTTCCTGGAGGTAATGGCTGGTCTTCAAATGTTCCTTGCCAATCATTTTGGTAACCATTCTTGCTGTAAACTTTGTCTCCCCATCTGTTGAAGATGACCAATTCGTTGTCTGGATAATCGTAAATACATGGTATGATCAACTCGTCATTAATTCCATCATCGTTTGGCGAGAAGACATTTGGCACCGTACATTCACCTGTTAATTCATCACTAAAGACATTGAAACTGACGGTAGCTGTATCGCAGTACTCTTCACAATTGGCATTACAAATCTGATATTCAAATGAATCACTACCGAAGAAATTATTATTCGGAGTATAAGTCATGATACCATTTTCATCAAAAGATAATTCACCGTAAGTAGGTTGTGTGATTAATTCAATATCACCAACAACTGTGTTTCCACTAAATACATCATTGAATGTGATATCTTCACCTTCAAATGGTTGGTTGTATGGTACATTGTATTCCACTGAATTGGCGATTACTTGCTCTTCCAGATAAATATAAATCGAATCAGTAGAGGTATCATTACAAGCTCCATTTGAAATCGTCCAGTAGAAAATATTGAGTCCTTCTGTCAAATTATCAATACTTGTTTCTGGATCATTTGGATTGGCAATGACTGCACCTGTTGGTGAGGTCCATGTACCTTGACTATTTGTAGGAGCAGTTGCCCAGATCACTGTTGCTTCTTCTGCATCACATAAATACAACTCGGTATCGATTATGACAGACTGTTCTGCGGTTGCATCACTGACCGTTATTAACACTTCATCTACAGAATAATCTTCACATTGTCCAAAAGATAGAGACCAGTAAAAGACGTACTCATTTCCAGGTACCAAGCCGACCACAATTGAATTAGGATCTGTTGGGTTTGTAATAACAACTCCCATACTTTCCTGAGCTGCTGGTTGTGTCCACATACCCGTAGAGGTCGTAGGCACGTTTGCATTCAATGTTGTAAATTGATCATTGCATAAGCCCATATCCAATCCAGCAAATGCATCATCTTCAGGAATCTCTTCGATTGTTACCACCAAAGTATCTGTTGAGAAGACACCGCACACACCGCTTTCCAGACTCCATACAAATATATTTTCGCCTTGGACCAAATCTGTAACAACTGTTTCATATACCGTTGGATTGATAATCAATGCACCAGTTGGTGAGGTCCAAGTTCCATTCGAAATAGTAACCTCTGATGCTAAGATGGTAACTTCATCCGCTGCACACAATGTAAAATCATCTAGCACATTTGCATACTCACCTTGCGGCACTTCATCAATTTGAACAGGGATTGCAAAACTTTCTGATGTAGGACATCCGTTGATGTACATAATCACATAGAAGTCATTTCCAATCTGCGCATTTACATTGTTGACGAGTAATTGTGTTGTATCAGCCGTTCCAATTACGGAGTTGGTTGAAGCATTGTACCACACGGTCGTTATTTCATCTGTTGGTAAAATTGGAACTGAATTCGTAATTTCCAGAATCAAAGTTTCACCTTCACAAATCGGTCCGTTGCCTGCAATTGACGGAGCAGGAAGTGTTTCTGAAACATATACTGTCGTCGGCACTGATTGAACTTCGGAGCAACCATTCATACTCACCACCACAAAGTATTGACCTGCATCGAGTAAAGAAATATTCGTTAAGACAGGATTGTGTATGGTAGAATTAAATCCATTTGGACCTACCCATTGATAGGTCGCACCTGCGATAAATGGCGTACTCAATTGTACTGTTCCACCTTCACATTCTGGACTTACAGAAGTAGTCGTATTTGTAGTGTTGGCTGGTACTTGAGTTCCGAATACCGTTACTTCAACGAAATTCGAAGCAGTAGAGGCACACCCATTCACACCAACTGTTACTGAATAAATTCCAGAGGATGCTGGTGTAGAATTAGGAATGTAATAAGTAGGGTTGGTTGTCATTCCAATAATCACTTCATCCAAATACCAAGTATAAGTCACTCCATTTCCAGTGTATCCATCTGTTGTCAATTGGATACTTTCCCCTTCACAAACGAAGTTGTCATCTACAGCAATAAATGGTGTCTGAGGAGCTGCATTTACATCTAAGTAGATAGACTCTGCTTCTGAGTAACAACCATCTGCTGTTTGTAAGGTTAAGGTATACGTACCTTCCTGACTTGCTTCAATTGCAGGAATCATCACATTGTAACTATTGTTCGACGGCACATTGTTAGCATAACTAAATCCATTTGGACCAGACCAAGTATAGTTGATCATTCCATTGTAAGTAATTCCGTTTTGAGCGGAAAGCATTACTGGTTCTCCTTCACAATAGGTAGCTTCACCCATTAGATTTACAATCTGTGGATTAGGCATCACTTCAACTGTGGTATAAACTGGAGAAGATGGACATCCATTTGAATAAAGTATTAGTTCGTACGTTGTTGTTGTTGAAATATCGAACATCGTTGGGAACTGTTGATTAGAGATAATATTACTCTGCCCAGCAATTCTCCATTCGTAAGTTGCATTCGATTGAGTACCTGTAAATAACTGAGCTTGTTCTCCAATACAAATTGGACCATTATTAGAAACGGAGGCAATAGGTTTTGGCATAATGCTTACCCATTTTTCCTGAGAGATTTCAGAAACACATCCATTGTATTCTACCACTACACTAAATGGTGGAATTGCATCTGGATGAGCAGCTGGTATTGAGAAGGTATTCGTTGATGGCACTCCGCCATTGTTGGTTACTCCAATTGTCGTCCCTACCCCATTTTTCCAAGTAAAATTAGAATTCAATTCATACTGTTGTTGAATATTTAAAACTATCACATCTTCTTCACATACTTCAGGTGCAGTTATCAAATTAGGAGTTGCTGGTTGAGCAGCAATGGTGGTAACTGCTACACTTTCTGAATAACTACAACCGCTTAAATTAGAAACCTCTACCGTATACAATCCTATATCATTAATATCCGCATCTGCTACTATTGGATTTGCAGCATTACTTGTAAATCCATTCGGCCCTGTCCATTCGTATGAAATTGCGGTGTTAGAAACATTTGGATTAGCGAATAATAACAAGTTACCTCCTTCACAATTATCAGATAATGTAAATGATGGCAATGCTGTAGGTTGATCAAACATTGTTAAAGCATAAGTATCTGAATTCAAAACACATCCATCTACCTCTACCGTCACCGAATAATTTCCAACATTCGCAGTGGTGATCGGACTGATAATTAAATTCGGTGTATTGCCTCCTGACAAGTTGGTTCCGTTTACTGACCAGTTATAAGAGACATCAATTCCTTCATATACTTGTGTAGATAATGTAACGACTCCACCTTCACAAGCTGGTCCACTGTGACTGATAATTGGTTCCATTTGAGAATCAGGAATTTCTACAATACTTTGCGTTGCTGCAATAGAGGAACAACCGAATAAATCAGAGATGGTTAATTCATATACTCCATTATTGGAAGCATCAGCATTTGGTATATACGGGTTTGGTATGTTAGAAACAAATCCATTTGGTCCTGTCCAACTATAAATCAAATTCGTTCCGATAGTTACATTTGCATACAAGAATAAGTCTGCAGGACTACAATCTGTATTTAAAGAATAACTAGCATATGGTTGTGAAGTTGGTGCATCTAGGATATTCACAGTTGTAGAAGCTACTGCCGATTCACATCCATTCACACTAACTGTCAAGTCATAAGTTGCTCCATTAATGACATCCTGTATCATTGGATTTTGACTTGTAGAAACAACTGCGGTCGATCCAGCTACAGTCCAAGTGTAGGTCGCACCAGGAACTGGATTGGCAAATAATTGGATATCTTCTCCTGAGCAAATTGAACCACTATTGGTCGCAACTACTTCCGGTACTGTATTAATAGTCATTTCAACTGCTGTTGACATTTCTGATTCACATCCGTTTGCATCGACACAAATTACTGACCACATTCCTGCATCATAAGCATCATCTCCTTGCGGAATTATGGTTGACCCAATTGGAGTTGTCAATAGTGGGTTGGTCAATGTTTCTGGACTTGACCCATCAGGTCCAATCCACTTGTAGTTCATACAATTTGAACTAGTCGTCAATATCAAATCATCTCCTTCGCAGATCGGTCCGTTGGTTGCAATGGTTGGTACTGCTGTATTTGACAACACTGTGTTAACCATTACTTCTGCAAATGCTTCACATCCATTTCCATTGGTGACTGTAACTGTATAAGTACCATTATTCACAACTGATGCTCCGCTAATCGTTGGATTAGGCAAACTCGATGTAAATCCAGCTGGTCCAGACCACTCATATGCTAACACTCCATTTCCTACTGCATTTGAAAATAAATCAATATCATCTCCATGGCAAATTGCATTCGTACCAGTGGATGGTGCTAATGTAACTGGTGCCGCCATTGCTACTGCAAATGCATCTGTTGTTGAACTACAACCATCTACGGTTACCATCACACTATATGCTCCTTCATGAATTGCACTGATTGGATCTATTGTAATTTCATTGGTATTTAATCCTGCTATATTAGTTATCACTCCAGATGGTGTTGTCCAGGTGTAAGTGACATTCGTTCCAGTGTATTGTGGGATAGATAAAGTTACCATTCCTTGATCACAAGCTGGACCTGAGTACAACATCGTTGGTTCGTCAATACCTTCATCAATACTCACCTCTGTCGAAACTATTTCAGACACACATCCATTCGCATCCATTACTTGGAAGGTATAAGTTCCACTCATTGTTGATGTAATGTTAGATAACATCGGATCTTCTAAGGTACTGGTGAATCCATTTGGTCCTGTCCAACTATAAGTATAACCTGCTAGTCCGGCACTTGCGGTACCATCTATCATTAGATTGTCTGAACCTGTTGTACAAGCTACATTCGGTACTGCTGCTATTGCTGCGACTGGTTGATCATAGACATCTACAAAATATCCG
>CALFWW010000173.1 GCA_937928575.1 uncultured Saprospiraceae bacterium
CAAATGCGTGTAGATTTTACTAAATAAACCAAATCCTCTCCGTGTTTGTTATACATTTTCCGATTTTGCAAAAGTACTCGAGGTTTCCGCGTCCTCTATTTTTACGGTTTTGCGGTTGAAAATTTTGCGGTTTTACGGTTGAGTTTCAAGATAAGTGTAAACGGTAGTTTCGTTCCAGCCACACCAATCAATACCTATAATTAACAAACGAAATACTCATTCAGCACTACACTCCCCTAAAAAACACCAATAATTAACATAAAGCAGTCAGCATTACCCATTTTTTTTCGAATTTAATTGAACATA
Organism: uncultured Saprospiraceae bacterium; assembly: GCA_937928575.1. GTDB lineage: Bacteria > Bacteroidota > Bacteroidia > Chitinophagales > Saprospiraceae > CALDGQ01. The sequence continues at coordinate 307 of CALFWW010000173.1, forward strand.
AATCATTGTAATTCATTAACTTGGAATATGATCCCAATATGATGCTATGAGTTACAAACACTCCATATTTCTGTTAATCTTATTTTCCAATTTCAATCTGCATGGACAGGCACCTGATTTTGAGGCTAGAACTTTCTATCCTTATTCGGTAGAGCATGCGCAATGTTTGTCTGTGGAAAAAAGAAATGAGATTAAAACGACACTTCGGGAAAATATTGAATCATTAAAAAAGTCGGGTCATATTTCTGCTGCTCAGCATAGGAGTATTGTTTCATTAGAGTGGCCTTTGCGTTTGGCTGAAGGATTTACGGATATTGGTTTTCATGGCATTTCTGCATTTGTCGATCATAATTCTAATTTTCCAGCTTCATTGGAAGATTACAATTGTGGGACTAGAACTTTTGATTCGTCATCAGGATTCAATCATAGTGGAACAGATATCTTTCTATGGCCTTTTGGATGGAGTATGATGGAAGAAGGTAGGGTAGACGTCGTTTCAGCTGCTGACGGTATTGTCATTGGAAAATTAGATGGAAATTATGATGGCAATTGTTCGGGGCAAGATACTACGTCCTGGAATGCCATTTACATCCGACATGATGATGGATCAGTGGCTTGGTATGGTCATTTAAAAACGAACTCGTTGACTACTGCTCCTATAGGTGGCGTCATTCAGCAAGGAGAGTATCTCGGCAAAGTCGGAAGTTCTGGTGCTTCGAGTGGACCTCATTTGCATTTTGAAGTTTATGAAGATGAAGTTTTGATGAATTTGATAGACCCATTTGCCGGAAATTGTAACAATTTAAATACGATCTCTTCTTGGGCAGATCAAAAACCTTACTATGATTCTGGAATCAACCGGATCAGTACCCATCATGCGTTGCCGTTTTTTCCAAGTTGTCCGATGCCAGAAATTAAAAATGAAGAGAACAATTTTTGTGATGGGGATCAAGTTTTCTTTCTTGTTTTTTTAAGAGACTTGTTGTTTGGACAAACGATTTATCATCAATTGATAAAACCGGATGGGACTACATTCACCAATTGGGAAACAACCTATCAAGCTGGTGATCATCTGGCGGCTTCTTGGTATTTCGAATATGCGGTTATCCCAGAAGATGCTGATATCGGACCATGGAAATACCGTGTTGACTTTTTAGGTACCACTGCCTTTCACACCTTTAATGTATGTGCACCGGTCGATATCGACGAACCCATTGATCCGGAACCAGTCCATATTTTTCCAAATCCAACATCCGATTTTATTAATATTGAGTTTCCTGATTTTGTTCCTGAAAATACACAGCTACTTATATATGGTGTAGATGGGAAAATGGAAAGGAATCAAATTCTGGATGCCAATCAATCCCTTCTAAATGTAAACCTTACCAGCCTTTCTAGTGGTATTTACATGATTTCGATTGTTGAAAATGGTCAGATCAAAGCCACAAAACGTATCATAAAAATCTAATTATAAGGTAGTTATGTTAAAATATACAAATTGTTTTAAAATAATTTGCAATAAGCAATTAATTGTTTTAAAATTGCATCGTATTTTAGTTTCACATTAAAACAATTAGTAATGCAAAAGTCAGATTCTTTTAGCACTATGAGAGAACGTTGCTATAGAATCGATTGGATCAAAGTTTTATTCTTTGTTGTTACTTCGTATGTTTTTTATGCTTCATTTTTTGGAAATGAATTTGTAAAAGTAGAGCGTACACAGGCGATAGATAAAACAATTGTGGAAGAAGTCATAAAGGACAAAGGCTTAATATTGGAGGGAAACAATGAGCTGAAAAAATCCTTTGTAAAAGAACCACATAAAGCATCCGTCTTAGGTTTTCTGGATCTTGGAGACAAGAAAAAGAAGCAAAAAAAGTCATTGAGGCGCACTGAATTTTTTGATCAAAATGCCAATGATATCAAATCCTTTATCAAGCGATTTGTACATGTTGCGATTAATGAACAAAAAAAGTATGGTGTACCCGCATCTATTACATTGGCAAATTCATTGGTAAATTCTGATGTCGGTAAGCGTAAAATGACAAAACGAAGTAATAATTACTTTGCCATTCCTTGTACCGATAAATGGGAAGGAAAAAAAGTGGATGCAGATGCTTGTTACCGCTCCTATGAGAGTGCATGGTCAAGTTTCAGAGATCATTCTATTTTTTTGACAAAGGAATTAAAACTTTCCTCATTGTATGATGAGAATTATAAAGCATGGGCGAAAGCGCTTCAAGCTTCAGATAAATTTGACATAAAAGATTTGGAAAAGAATCTTATCAAAGTTATTGAGCAGCTTGAGTTGTATCGCTTTGATGAGGAGTGATGGAAGGAATTGAATATCGAATTTCGAATGTCGAAGTGAGCGCGCAAGGAGTACGCGAATTCAGACGCTTTGATCCGCGTACTCTACTTCGAAATTCGATATTCTGCGGTTCGATATTCTGCGGTTCAATTAACAAAGGTTTCATTCAATGAAATTGCTGGTTTAATTACCGTCCGTTCGTTGCTTATGCCCTTCATCATAATAACTAACGCCAGCACCATAGACCCAACCTTCTTCACCTTCTATGGTCCGCACTTTGACCCAAGGTTCATCTTCCCAATTTTGATTGACAAAGATTTTCTGGCTGAAATCAGTGACTTGATTTAGGTACACGACTTTTTCGCTTAACCTCAATTTCTTGATTACAGCTCCGTCTAATTTTGGAGTTGTTCGAAAATTGAAACTATCGATGGTGATATATAATTCGGTGACATGAATGGTTTCCCGACGAGGATCTGTAATTGAATTTGACGTTGAATTCGCTGTGTTTGAAAGGGTATCTTTCGTTTCAACAACTTCGGATTTTTTAGACGCTAAATAATCTCGGATACCAAAATTGCATCGTGTTAAACCCCAAGCTAGAAAACTTAGAATGAAAGCTAGTACGATCCAAACTTCAGATTTTGGTAAAGAAGTGCTTCTTTTTTTTCTTCTTTTCTTTGCCATGCAAGGTGTTTAACTATAAGTCGTCTGGGTGGTCTGTAAAAATAATTAATTCTAAATAGAAAAAACTATATATAAACTTTTTTAGTGCAACCATGAAGAATAAATTCTTTAACTAATAAACTAAAATTTTTAAAAAACATTGTTTATCAATGAATTCGCGCAGGCTTGTGAAACAAAAGTGTTTGACTTTATTTCTACCGAAGTATCTGAAGCGATTTTCAATATTCAAAATAATAGGGATTTTATATCGTATCATTAAGAATCCGTAATTTGATAGCTGCTATGAAAGAAGACCAACTTTATAAAATTGCATTGACATTAATTCCAAATGTCGGTCCTATGATCGCCAAAAATTTAATCAGTCATTGTGGGGGTGCAAAAAATGTATTCGAATCCTCCAGAAAAAAACTGATGAAAATTCCATTGGTAGGAAGTAAGTGTGCCTCCACCATTCTCAAAAGTGATATTCTCGAAAAAGCGAAAGCAGAATTGGAATTCATGGAAAAGCATGATATCCGAACCCTTTTTTATTTGGATGATGACTACCCGGACCGATTGAAGCATTATGATAATGCACCTTTTCTAATGTACTATCGTGGTAATGTCGATCTGAATAAGAGCCGAATTGTTGGAATCGTAGGGACCCGTCAACCTACTGTTAGAGGCATTACAAATTGTGAAAAGCTAGTAGAAGGTTTAGCGCCTTACAATGTGTTAGTTGTAAGTGGTTTGGCATATGGAATTGATGGCGTAGCGCATAAAAAATCGGTCGAGTATAAAATTCCTACCGTTGGTGTAATGGGTACAGGGATGGCATCCATATATCCCCATGAGCATAAACGATTGGCCAATCAAATGGTGCAGGAAGGTGGTTTGCTTTCAGAATATCCCCACCAATCTATTGCAAGTCGCCAGCATTTTCCAATGAGGAATCGAATCATCGCTGGTATGGTGGATGCATTAGTTGTCGTCGAATCGAAAAAGAAAGGTGGTTCTATGATCAGTGCTATTGTAGCCAATGAGTACAACAAAAATGTATTCGCTTTTGCAGGTCGATCTACTGATGAACAATCGGAAGGTTGTAATTTTTTGATCAAGAATCATCAGGCTCAAATGATTGATACAGCAAATGATCTCGTTGAAATTATGCGTTGGGAACAATTGGATGCTACCAAGGAAATTCAGAAACAAATGTTTGTAAAATTGAATGAAGAAGAAGCATCTTTGGTCGCTTTACTGAAAGAAAGTGAAGAAGTAAGTATAGATAAGATAACTTATGAATTAAAAAAGCCGTCAAGTGAAATAGCTTCCTTACTTTTAACACTGGAATTCAAAGGTATGGTGAAAACTTTACCTGGCAAACGATACGCACTTTGTTAAAAAGTAAGGTGTCTTTGTTGATTTAAGTAGGTAAGTATTTATTAAAATTCTACTAACATCCCGATATTTTTTGATTGCATTTAGATTGTTTTATTTAAATAAAGTAAAAAATTAAAATAATTGTAGGATTTTGCAGCGGGAGGTAGGTCTATATGTTTGAGGGACGAGTTTATAGACCTAGGGTTTTTGTTTCTTTTGGGCTAACTTGCCAAAAGAAAAAGAAAGAGAATGCTTGGATAATAAGCAATGGAATAACGGCTCAGATAATTTTAAAAATTAAGTAGAATCGAGACTTTATTGATGAAGTTAATTTATTACCCATTGCTTTCAAGATGTCACCAAAAGTAAATATAAAATCATGAACAAATTAATCCTTTTTCTCCTCCCATTTCTCATATTGGCTTGTGGTCAAAAACCATCTCAAACTGAATCCGAACCGACACCTGTATCTTACAACATGTCAATTACGGATATTCAAAAACCTAAGACGAAACCTAAGAATGTAATTTTGATGGTCGGTGATGGAATGGGAATTTCGCAAATCACAGCTGGTATATATAGTAGCTCCCAAAAATTAAACTTAGAATCATTTCCAATAGTAGGATTACATAAAAGTCATGCGTCGAATGATTTGATTACGGATTCTGCGGCGGGAGCAACTGCCTTTGCTTGTGGGGTCAAAACCTACAATGGTGCAATTGGTGTCGGACCGGATTCGGTTGCCGTTGAAACCATTTTGGAAAAAGCGGAAAAGAAAGGAATGGCGACCGGATTGGTTGCAACATCTACTATTGTTCATGCAACGCCAGCATCATTTATTGCGCATCAACCAAGTCGTAAAATGTATGAAGAAATTGCAGCAGATTTTTTGAAAACAGATATTGATTTTTTCATTGGTGGTGGAAAAAAATTCTTTGATAGAAGAGAATCGGATGAACGAAACTTATACGAAGAATTGGAAAAGAAAGGGTATTACATCACTGATTATTTCAATGAAGATTTAAAAGATGTAAAGATTCCAATGAAAAAGAAGTTTGGATATTTGACTTCAGACAAAGATCCACTTCCAGTTGCACAAGGTAGAACTTACTTGAAGACTGCGTCCAACATGGCTATCAATTATCTTAATCGAAAAAGTACAGAAGGTTTTTTCTTGATGATCGAAGGATCTCAAATCGATTGGGGTGGTCATGCGAATGATGCCAATTATATCATCACCGAAATGTTGGACTTTGATAGAACGATTGGACAAGTTTTGAAGTTTGCACAGAAAGATGGAGAGACATTAGTCATCGTTACTGCTGATCATGAAACAGGAGGCTTCTCTATTAACAAAGGGTCTAATCGAGATAGTTTGGTGACTGCATTTACAACCGATTATCATACAGCAGATTTAATTCCAGTTTTTGCATATGGTCCAGGGGCATCCAATTTTTCAGGCATTTATCAAAACACTGCAATTTTTGATAAAATGAAAAGAGCGATGGGTCTTTAGGGCTGATTCAAATGTCAGCTTAAAGATATTTTGGAGTTCTATGAAAGCTTGTACCTTCATTTTCAGTTTAAAAAGATAAATTAATTGTGAGTAGATCTTATCCTAAATTTGTATATTTAGAATGAAGACGTCGTGCGTATTTAGAAAAACTCCTTTTAATTTTCTCAAATGACAACAGGCATACCAGTATCAACAGAAACCGCAACCCATCAAGCGCTCTTTGAAGCTCAAAAAAAGAATCTACAAAACGTAGCTAATTCAACAGTCCATCAACGCAAACAAAAGTTGAAAAAGTTGTTGAAGGCGATGTTTACTTATCGAGAAGAAATCCGCGAAGCATTATATAAGGATTATAAAAAACATCCTAGTGAAGTTGATTTGACAGAAATCTATCCCGTAACCAACGAGATAAAACATGCTTTAAAACATATTCGTGGTTGGATGGCGGATGAGGCAGTAAGCACACCTTTACCATTATTGGGTTCCAAATCCTGGATAAAATATGAACCAAAAGGAAATGTTTTAGTGATTGCTCCATGGAATTTTCCGATCAATCTTTCTTTTGCCCCAATTATATCCGCAATCGCTGCTGGAAATTGTATTATCCTAAAACCTTCTGAACATACACCACACGCATCTGCGATAACCAAGAAAATTATCAACGATGTTTTTGATGAAAATGAAATCGCAGTTGTGGAAGGTGGAATAGAAACTTCACAATCTTTATTATCCTTACCTTTTAACCATATCTTTTTTACAGGAGCTCCTTCCATCGGAAAAATCGTAATGAAAGCGGCTGCCAAGCACTTAGCATCTGTGACTTTAGAATTGGGTGGTAAGTCACCAACCATAGTTGACGAAACTGCCAATATCAATGCAGCTGCTACAAGAATTGCTTGGTCCAAATTTATGAATAACGGACAAATTTGCATCGCACCTGATTATTTGTTTGTGCACAAAAATGTAAAAGATAAGTTCATCAAAGCGGTGCAAAAGAAGGTGAAACAATTTTATGGAGAATCGATTGAAAATTCCAAAGACTATGCAAGGATGGTTAATAAGCGTCATTTTGATCGAGTAAAATCGTATTTGGATGATGCTGTCAGTAAAGGAGCAACGGTCATTGAAGGTGGTCAAACGAATAATGAAGATGATTTTATTGCACCAACCATATTGACCAATGTACCAGCGAATTCAATGGTAATGGAAGAAGAGATTTTCGGACCGTTACTTCCGATTCATGAGTATGATGATATTAATGAAGTGTTGAAAGTCGTGAACTCAAAAGAAAAGCCATTAACTATTTATATTTTTAGTAGCCGCAAAAAGAATATCAACTACATTATCAATAATACTAGATCCGGTGGCACTTGTATCAATCACACAGCACTCCACTTTTTTAACAATAATCTTCCGTTTGGTGGTTCCAATAATTCAGGAATCGGTAAAGGACATGGAGAATATGGATTTAAAGAATATTCCAATGCTAGGGCAGTCTTCAAACAAGTATTACCTTTTAGTATGATTGAGATGTTGATGCCACCTTATTCTTCTTTCAAAGATAAATTGATTGATATTACAATGAAGTGGTTTTAAAAAGAAGTGTATAGTGTAAAGTGGCTTCTCGAATCATTTCAAATTCGAGAAGCCACTTTTTTTGAGTTAAAACCACTACATTATATTGAAAATTTAAGAAAGGAAATGTTCAATAAAAAAGAAATAGTTCAACCCTCACAACGAGCCACTCTACACTAAAACACTCTACACTTTTAACGACTACACCATGTTTGAAATTCAAGGAAATGTTCAATAAAAAAGAATTAGCTTAACCCTCACAACGAGCCACTCTACACTCTACACTAAAACACTCTACACTTTTAACGACTACGCCATGTTTAA
>CALFWW010000174.1 GCA_937928575.1 uncultured Saprospiraceae bacterium
AGTGTACGTTTTGTTGGAAAACTTGCACTTGTTTTAGGAGTCATTTTTTTATAACTAAAGTAAGGGGCTAATCCGCCAGCCAACCCAACCCGCCACTTGCTTTCCAATTGCAGGTTAAAATAACTTCCATACTCGTATCTAAAAGCAGTTTCAAATAAGATATCTTTACTCCCAAGAGCAGGTTCTATGATGTCTTCTCCTGGTATAATAAGATAGGTTACAGATTCTTCTTCCAATAGTCGAAATTTTGTCAAAGACAATTCTGTATACTTGTTGTTATTTTTTATTTTTTGAATGCTGAATCCGATACCGATTGTTTCACTGTCTGTCCGGATATTTCTTTGAATACCTGGAATGGTGGTTCCAAAATTATCGACGGGTTCGCTATTTATTGGTGTGTCCCCATAGCTTAAGCTTTGATTCAAATTCGTATGAATGAAAGTAGATGCATACACCTTTTGATCTTTCTTTTTCTTACGTTTTCTCCCTTGACCATAACTTATAGTGGTCGTAAACAACAAGACGAGTACAAGTAGTAAGGTGCGTTTCATTTTCTCTTTGGCTTTTATTGGTGGATATTGTAGATGTTTTGTTATGGCAAATTGTTGAGGATAATATTCGCAATCTCAAGTTGTTGGTCTTTGGTGAATTCTTGAAAATCAATTTCCATCACATAATTGTCTTTACGGATGACATAGACATCTACGTCGGGAAAATAGATGGCATTAGAAAAACTATGCTCAGACTCGAATGTGTAATTATCAGCATAAGTGGTTGCCTGACTTAAATCAGTTATGAAGTCACTTGTTTCAATATTTCGGACGCATTTCAACACCGTATTTACCATATAATTATTTCCAAGTCCGTCTTCAAAACTAAATTCACAAACCCTGGTTTCTGCATCACTACTTGGCATAATGGTGTAGTCGTCAGCAGTAGGAGCTGGTGTGGTTCCGCTGATATCAATATATTGGTCGATTGAGATGAGTGAACAAGGCGAAGGGAGATAGTCACAATTTTCCAAAGGAACAAAATATTCTTCCAACGTATCTTGTTGGCAGCCTAGAATAATAAAAGGAATTAGTAAGAGGGTCAGTATTCTCATATTTATAGTTTGTAAACTAAATATAAAGAATTTTCTGATGTAATTTGTATTCGGAAATGGATTGTTTGAAATTAAAAGATTTAGACTGATTTCACTTCCAAAAGAAAATGCTCATTTTTATTCAACATACAATTTTATTCCAACATACGATTTTATTCGAATAAAAATGAGCAGTATAGGATCTTGTAGAATCAGCCTTTAGTCGAATCGGTCTACAATCTATTGTCTAAAACAAAAACTTCCCATTCCGATAGATCAACTCGTCATCGGCGAAAATCTCCCCACCATTTTTCATGTTACCCAACATATCCCAGTGGACACTCGACTGATTTTTTCCACCACATTGCGCGTACGCTTGACCGATTGCCATATGGATGGTGCCACCCATTTTTTCATCAAACAACATATTTTTAGTCAACCTTGTAATGTTATAATTGGTACCAATTGCAGCTTCACCAAAACGACGGGTTCCTTTCAATTTGAAAATTTTATCCAAAAAATCTTTGCCGTGTTTTGCTTCCCATTTTGTCACATACCCATCCTTGACCCATAGCGTCACGTCTTCGACTTCATGTCCCCAATAGATGGCTGGAAATGAAAAGTTGACCACTCCATTGACGGAATCATCAACAGGTGCGGTATAAACTTCACCAGAAGGCATATTGGTTTGTCCATCTGAGTTGATCCAAGTACGACCTTTGGTTGAGAAAGTGATGTCGATTCCTTCCCCTTTGTATTGTACTTTGGTACGTTTATTTAATAGGTCGACAATTTTCTGTTGGCTTTTACTGACTTTCTTCCATTCCTTAATCGGATCTTTTTTGAATAAATTACAAGCCGTGTAAACAAATTGTTGGTAATCTTCTAAAGACATGCCTGCATTTTGTGCCGCAGCTAGAGTAGGGTATTGGCAAAGACTTCTGCGCAGGTCTCGTGTTCCTGTTCTTTTGTAGTAAACTTTGTTCAATGGCGCCAAGGCGGCAGAACGAATCTTGGATTTTTTCGCATCCCCATTGGATTCTTCTTTTAAGTTGAAGGGTGCTCGGATGTATAAATAACAATCAAATTTTTTGATCGCTTTTTCATAAGATGGAGAAATGTATTTTAATTGTTGACCTTTTGCTTCTTCATTGAAAATTTTTCCTTGTTCTCTGAATGTCAAATCTACTTCTACATTGGCACCTACCCTGACTGCTTCTCTATATACTTCTCGTACGAGTGGTTCTGCTAAGGTGGTGGATTTTAGGTAGAAGGAATCACCGCGTTTTATTTCCAAGCAGTAGTGGACGATAAGGTTGGCGTATTTTTCTAGGATTGGATTCATTGAAGGTCAAATTAAAAATTAAAAATTATTTTCTCGATTGCTTTGCTCACTTGAATTTAAAATATGATCTAGTACGTGAGCGCGTGGTTTTTGTTTTTAACACATAGACCACAATAGAAACATAGAGGCATATAGGGTGTTCTTTATAACATTACATGCACATATTTCACGTATAAGATTCTATGTGTTCCTATGTCTCTATGTGAACTATGTGTTAAAACGTGTTCTGGGTGTTAAAGTACATGCCGGGCACGAAACAAGGTCCACGAAACAAGGTCCTATTTTAAATTATTCATTTTACAATTTTAAATTCGACCAAGACCTCTGGTCGGTCGCTACCAACGCTTCACCTGATAAGGATACCGAGCCTCATACTGCTCCAAAACCATCACTCTCAACTTTTCTCTGAACTCCGTAATATGCTCTTTCTTCAAAGCAGAGATGAAAATATTATCATGCTCATACTCATTTTTCAAACGTTCTGCAAGACTATTTTCAATATCCGCTTTTGTATCTTCATCTACAAAATCATCAAAATATCTTTCGCGATATAAATCCATTTTATTGAAAACAAAAAGTGTAGGTTTTTCACTGACCCCTAAATCATTTAAAGTCTTCGTAACTGTTTTGATTTGATCTTCAAATTGCGGATGCGCCACATCAACAACATGTAATAAAATATCACTTTCCCGTACTTCATCCAAAGTTGATTTGAAGGACTCCACTAAATGATGTGGTAATTTTCTGATGAATCCAACGGTGTCAGATAATAGAAAAGGCATACTTCCAAACACTACTTTTCTAACGGTCGTATCCAAAGTTGCAAACAATTTATCTTCTGCAAAAACTTCCGATTTACTGATCAAATTCATCAAAGTTGATTTGCCGACATTGGTATATCCAACAAGAGAAACACGGATTAAGTCGCCTCTGTTTTTACGACGGGTCATGTTTTGCTTATCGATTTTTTCCAAATGATCTTTCAGCAATGCAATCTTATCGCGGATGATACGTCTATCCGTCTCGATTTCTTTTTCACCGGGTCCTCTCATACCGATACCACCTCGTTGTCTTTCCAAGTGCGTCCATAGACCACGAAGACGTGGGAGCATGTAATTCATTTGAGCGAGTTCGACTTGTTTTTTGGCTTGAGCCGTTTGAGCGCGATCGGCAAAAATATCGAGTATCAATCCTGATCGGTCTACGATCTTCACTTTTAGTTCTTCCTCAATAATGTTGATTTGTTTACCTGTTAAATCATCATCAAAAATTACTAAAGTTACATCTTCATTTGCTTCAATGTATTCCTTGATTTCTTGCAATTTTCCAGAACCGACAAAAGTACGACGATCCGGATGCTTCATCTTTTGGGTGAATTTCTTCTTCGCTTTTGCACCAGCAGTCATCGCCAAAAATTCCAATTCCGATAAAAATTCTTTGAGTTGTTCTTCCGTTTGTTCCGAAGTAACGAGACCTACGAGTACAGCTTGTTCGATGGTTTTCTTGAGGCCTTTCCCTTTTTTATCTTGACCCAGGTTCCATTCGTTTGCCATATATTTTTTTGCTTTTTATACCAGTTAAAATTAATTGGTATTTGTTATCCAATCAGCTGGATTTAATGTTGTTTTTTTTCGCCAAACTTCGAAGTGAAGTTCAGATTTGTTAGAGTCTTTATCAACAATCGCTTTACCTAAAATAGTTCCCGCTTGCACCTTGTGACCCTTTTTGACGAAAACCACATCCAAGTTACTATAAACAGTGAAATATTCTCCATGTTTTACCATAACAGATTGACCACCTCCGGCAGGAAGTTCAAAAACACGCTTAATTTCACCATCAAAAACCACTTGAATATCTGCTTTTTTTCTGGTTCTGAAATCAATTCCAGTATTTTCAATTTCAATTTTCCTTAAAGTTGGATGTGCTTGTCTTCCAAATCTTTTGGTAATCACACCACTTTTGATTGGCCATGGCAAACGACCTTTGTTTTTTGCAAAGGTACCGGTCAATTCCATATATGGTTTTGGTGCAGAGATAGGAGCTTCGTTGATAATGGCTTCCACAATACGTTGGTGTTTTTTCCGCTTCTTCTTTTTCTTTTTGTAATTCTCTTTGAGGTTTTTGTTATTCTTTTTTAGAGCTTTCAGTAATTTATTGATATCTCTTGATTCATTTTTGAGTAGTGATAAATTCGATTGTTGTTCTTGAATTAGTTTTAGTTTATCTAATTTTTGTTCCTTCAATAATAGTGATTTTGATGCCAACATATTTTGGGTTTCAACAATTAAGTTGGTTTGTTTTTGTCGATAGGAAGTAAATTGACGGATGTAATTCCATCTTCGAAAAGCGTCATTAAAACTAGTCGCAGAAAGGAAGAACAACCATTTCGAATATGTCAGCTTGTGTCTTAAAGCGAGTTGCATCATTTTACCGAATTCAACTTCCAAGACTTCAACATCATTTCTCAATCCATCAATCGCATCATTGGTTCTCTCAATTGAATTGTCAGCTAATTGAATTTCTTTCTTGACAATATTAACAAGATTCTCCCGAAGTTTTATTTGTTGTTTAAGAACGTAATATTTGTCAAGATTCGCTTGCTTATTGTTGCCAGCGCTTTCATTGATAAAGGAAGAAGTCAGTAATATATCAGATGCAATGGCGTTGCGCTTATTTTCAAGCTTCGTTTTTATCTGACAAAAAGAAAGTGTTGGGAATAGAAAAATGGTCAATAAAAGCAGTGCTTTATTGAAAGCGTTCGTAGTGGTCGGGGATTTTAAATTTAATAGATTTGGCAGTGTTAATCTCAATTTTTGATAACGCTATTGACATAGAAATATTACCGGTTTCACGGCTTTCGACAAGGATATTACGTTCTTTTGGAAAATTTCCTAAATTCGCGATCTCCTCATAACCACTTTGTTGAACGGACAAATTGCGTTTTTGTTCTTGTTCGTCAAAGCTCATTTGAGTTAATAAAAAAGTAGCTCCATCCAACCAATATTCATTCTTGATTTGGTCATTATTCGCTTTCAGAATATAGTTCAATTCCTTGGTATCCGCCGTTTTATTGTCGGCTGTAATGATGACTGGATTTCCCAATAATAAGTTTTGGAGGGTCTCAAAATTGGCAGGTAAACTGTATCGATCTTCTATGTATTTGAAATCAGAAATGATATAATTTTTATCCAACCTATTGATGATGTAAATGGAATCTTTAGTAATTTGAATACGCGCGGCTTCAACCCCCAGTTTTTTCACGTTCATCCAAATAACACTATCTTTACGCATTCGGATGGATGCAGAAAATTTAATTCCTTGTTGTTGATCTCTATACGTTATTTTCGCTTTGGAGCTGTACCATTCTGCGTCCAATTGTTGATTGTTGAGTTTCTTTAAGAGAAATTTGGCAGACTTGGTTTTAAGAGAAGTAGGGGATTTGCGCGTTTTACATGAATAGAGCAAAAGGACTGATAAGAAGAGAATAAATATATGAATTGAACTTTTTGCCATTTGGATGTCTAGCTTTTTGGACGCCTGAAGTTTCAATTGAAAATCTCATTTTATTTAAACTTTAAGCGTCCAAAAAGCTAAATATCAAATCAATTTTGCGTTTGGATGTAAATCTACTTTACGATGCTTTATTAATCTTCTCTTGCAATTGCTTGCTCTTATTTCCATTTTTCATGGATGCTTTCCATTGCTTGATAGCTTCATCCGTTTTGCCAGTAGCGTTCAGGACATCACCGTAGTATTCTAATGCAGCAGGATCTTTAGGATTCATGTCTAATGCATTTTCTAAAGACTTTTGAGCCTTCTCATATTTCTTGGTTTGAAAATAGGACTGTCCCATCTTGGTCAGGATATCTAATTTCAACCTTGGGTTTTTGGCGGACATCATAAGCGATTGTTTGAAGATAGAAATCGCGTCTGTGTGCTGATTCATAGCGCTATTGGCAATTCCATTGAAGTAGTACGCTTTTGCCTTGTTAGGAAAAAGGTCCATAGCATCATTGGTGATATTCAAGAGCGACTCCATATCATCTTTCTCGTGATAAATGTACATCAATTGTTCCCAAACCGTGAAAACAGTTTTGTCTAATTCTATTGTCTTCTTATACTTTGAAACGGCGTCATCCGTATTTCCAGTATAGTACAACAAGTCACCATAAATTGAAAAAGACTTCGCCTCTTCTGGATGTACTTCTGAAAGTATTTTCGCCAAATTCAAGGTTGCTACTTTCAATTCATCATCTTTCGTTTCAGCAACCTTATTGATGTAGGGAAAGAGTTCTTTAATTTTCAAGTCGATGTCAACATCTTGTTTTTCAAACACAGGAATTAAAGAAGTCAAATACGTGATATCGTTGTTGCCAGATTTATTTTTGCCTGCAATAGCGATTTTAGCTTTTGCATTTTCTGGATCTAATTCGAGAATGGTGTTGTAAGTTTCGGTTGCTTTATCATCTTGTCCAGTTTGGGTATAAAAACCGGCCAGCAAGTGATGGTATTCGACAGCGCGAGGAAAGCGTTTGATCAACTTCTTCAATTCTGCTTCTGCTTTCTTTGGATTTCCCTGACCTAGATATAAAGCGTGTTTTTTACGAACGACTTCTTCTGTTACACCAAACTTCTTTTCGTAATCATTATATACTTTAATTCCCTTATCAATTTCTTTTGCGCTAATCAAGTGGAAAGCCCATTTAGAATAAAAAAATTCGCTCGTAGGATTTGCCTTTGAGAGCTGCTCATAGATGGAAGCGGCTTCACTATTTTTATTGTTTTTGTGATACAAATCTGCCAGCAACATTTTGTACCATTCATTTCCTGAATCCAACGCACATGCCATTTTAATTGAGGTCAGTGCCTTTTCATCTTTATCCAATACCTCATACAATCTAGCCATTTCGTAAGCGGCAGCATGATTGTCTTTATCTAATTTCAAAACCTCTTTGTAAAGCACAATTGCTTCTTCATATTTACCGAGCAGTTTATCTTTGGTTGCATCAATAAATATTTTTTGAACATTGACATCTTCTTCTGGCACTATCTTAGGTTGCGCATTCAAATTGTTGCTTAACAAAGTGCAAATTAGAAGAAGTAGTGTAAAGTGATATGTTATGTCTGTTTTTATCATCCTGAATATTTAGAATAGTCGCCGACACTAATTTCGGTCTTTTTGCCAGAATATTCTACTTTATTACCGATCATAGAGTTTGAGAGGTTAACGTTTTGAACATTCGATTCGTTTTGTATAACGCTATTACTGATGACTGTATTTTCAAGAGTTGAATCTTTTCCTATAGAAACGTGTGGCCCAACCACTGAATTTCTGATAATTGTATTCGCACCAATGTAGCAAGGTTGCAAAATTACTGCATTTTCGAGGACTACTGAAGGATCCACCATTGGCGTATCTTTATTAAAATGAAGGACTCTCTGATTGGAATAAACCACTGCATCCTTGTTTCCACAATCCAACCATTCTTCGATAACACCCGGCTTAAATTTTAAACCTTTTTGCTTCATGTTTTCCAGCGCACTTGTTAATTGAAATTCACCTTTATCTTTGATGTCATTGTCCAAAAGATATTGCAATTCTTTTTTCAAATTATCACCATCATTGAAATAGTAAATTCCAACAATTGCCATGTCTGAAACGAAGGTGGGAGATTTTTCAACAAATTCTGTAATTACATTGTTGTCATCTGTTTTGATAACACCATATGCAGAAGGGTCTTCTACTTTTTGGACCCAAATAATTCCATCTTCTTTGGTGTCGAAATTAAAATCTGCTTTAAATAAAGTGTCAGCAAATGCAACAATACAATTACCAGATAAACTATCTGCTGCGCACAAAATCGCATGTGCCGTTCCTAATGGTTCAGTTTGACGATAGACAGATCCTTTTGCACCAAGATTTTTTGCAATTTCTAAAAGATCTTTTTTCACTTGTTCTCCAAAATCACCGATGATGAAAGCGATTTCATCCACCTTTTCATTTACACCATTAGCGAGGTCTTCTACCAATCTTTGCACAATTGGTTTTCCAGCAACAGGAATTAAAGGTTTTGGAACTGTTAAAGTGTGAGGTCTTAGTCTAGATCCTCTTCCAGCCATTGGTACGATAATCTTCATTTCTTTTTTAAGTTTTGTGTGAGAGGCGCGATATTTCGCGTCTTTGCAAATTATTTTCCAGTGCTGCCAAATCCTCCTATTCCTCTTTCGGTAGTTGAGAGGGACTCAACTTCCTGCCAGCTGACTGTTTGGTATTGGGCAATCACCATTTGAGCTATACGTTCTTTAGGCTCAATTGTTTGCGATTCTTGAGATAGATTTATTATTATGACTTTAATTTCCCCTCTATAGTCACTATCTATGGTTCCTGGTGAATTGACCAATGTAATTCCCTTTTTAATGGCCAACCCACTACGAGGTCTTATTTGGGCTTCATATCCAATGGGTATTTCCATAAAAAGTCCAGTTGGGACTAATGTTCTTTCCATAGGAGCAAGGGTAATTGGAGCTTCAATTTCTGCTCTGAGATCCATACCTGCACTACCAGCAGTCTCGTAATGTGGTAGATCATTGGCTGATTTATTGATGATGTTGATTTTCATAGTAATTAGTTTTGATTTATGGTGTGCGAAACCACTGTCCATTTTCAGTGATTTCTGTGCTTTCTGCGTGAAATTATTTACAAACTCATTCCCTCCCGCAAATATCTAATCCACCAAAGTAATCTTCATCATATTAGTTCGGAATTTTTTGTGCAGTGGCATGCTACCCGTATTGATGATGTAGTCACCATCTTTCACGTGTTTTGCTTTCTTTAGAATTTCCACGACATCTTCGACCGTCTCATCTGTTGACGTAAATCGATCATAATAAAAGGTTTTGACTCCCCATACCAAATTGAGGGTTTGCAACATATGGGCCTTGTTAGAAAAGATAAAAATCTTAACCCCTTCTGCCCGATAGCTCGACACTTTAAAAGCGGTATATCCAGAACTCGTCATACCTACAATTGCTTTAGCTTTAATATCCATAGCGGTTTGGGCAGCATTGAGACACATGACATCGGAATAAAAAGTTTTTGTTTTTCTCGTAGGGACTGGCCGGCGATCACCCATTGAATAGTGTTTTTCTGCTTCTTCAATAATCTTGTTCATGGCTTCCACCACCTTTACAGGATGCTTTCCTACGGATGTCTCTCCACTCAACATCACGGCATCAGCACCATCTAACACGGCATTTGCGACATCAGTTATTTCGGCTCTAGTTGGACTTGGGTTGGTGATCATACTTTCCATCATCTGGGTGGCAACAATAACCGGGCGGGCAGCTTGAATGCATTTTGAGATGATCATTTTTTGAATCATTGGTAGCTGTTCCATAGGAACTTCAACTCCAAGATCACCACGTGCAACCATAATTCCGTTTGAAGCTCGAATAATTTTATCTAATTTTTCAAGAGCTTCTGGCTTTTCAATTTTGGCAATAATTTTAGCTGGGTGCTCTTTTGCGTCAATTAGCTTTCTTAATTTTTTTAGCTCCTTAGGTGAACGAACAAAAGACAACGCAATCCAATTAACTGGCTGTGTCAGAATGTACTCTAGATCTGCTAAATCCTTTTTAGTCAATGCAGGGAGCGAAATATTGGTCTGTGGTAAATTGACTCCTTTATTGGAAGACAAGATACCACCGAATAGCACTTTAAGTTTGACCGCGTCTTTATTGTTGGTTTCAACGACTTCTAAGACTAATTTTCCATCATCAATCAAAACTTTTTCTCCTTTCTTTACATCTTTGGCAAATTGTGTGTAGCTCATGTAAATAGACTTCATGGTGCCAACACATTTTTTTGAAACAAAAGTCAGGACATCTCCTTCCTTGATTTTCAATGCGTTGTTTTCAATTTCGCCAACTCTTAATTTGGGTCCTTGTAGGTCTGCTAAAATCCCAATATGGGTTTTATATTTTTCATTAATATAGCCAATACGGGTAATGACTTCTTGATGGTCTGCATGGGTACCGTGAGAAAAATTTAGGCGAAAAATATTTACGCCCGCTTTTACTAACGCTAATAGATTGTCATAGGAACTAGATGCAGGTCCGATGGTTGCAACGACTTTTGTACTCTGATGGTCAACGATTTTCATAAATAAGGCTGTTCTCTAAAGGTTAAAAGAATGTTATAGTGGGAATTATTTCCCTTAAATTGAAGTATTACAGTTGAATAATACTGTTTTGTGAATAAAAAGTAGGTCTAAGCGCAAATACCCTTTAAAGTGAAGTCGGGGAAACCTAATAAAGGTACTTTACAATTATTCTATATGAATCGCATGACTACTCCAGAATAAAACGTATTATAAAAGAACCACGCAGGTGCAAAAAAACATTAATTCCTTTGGTTATCAAAGTACTTATCGTTTAATTTGCTTTGCATTTGATTAACTGTCTAAATTAATAGACGAAAAAGTAATTTAATTATGTCTAACATTGCTGAAAAAGTAAACAAAATTATCGTTGACAAATTAGGTGTTGACGAATCGGAAGTAACAGCTGAAGCTAGCTTCACCAACGACTTAGGTGCAGATTCTTTGGATACTGTTGAATTAATCATGGAATTTGAAAAAGAATTTGATTTATCTATTCCAGATGAACAAGCAGAAAATATCCAAACAGTAGGACAAGCTATTTCCTACCTTGAATCTCAAAAGGCTAATTCTTAACATAAAAAAATTCAATTGACACAGTTTCAATATTATACTGTATGATTGATTATGCGATTCCACAAATCAAAACCGATGGTTTTGGTTTGTGGATTTTTTATTTAACAAAGTCCTGATTTGGCTAGGTCAACAAAACTTCCTTACCTTGCCATTCCATAACCAATTATAATCACCGCATTTTATCTTAACTAAAACACTCAAATGAATAGAGTCGTTGTTACAGGAATTGGTGCCCTTACTCCAATCGGAAATAATGTTGAGGAATATCTCAATGGATTAAAAAATGGCGTCAGCGGTGCCGACAAGATCACTTTATTTGATGCAACCCACTTTAAAACAAAATTCGCATGCGAAATTAAAAATCTTAAGGTTGAAGATTTTATCGACCGAAAGGAAGCAAGAAGATTGGATCGTTTTGCACAACTGGGATTGATTGCCGCAACAGAAGCAATGACGGACTCAGGATTGGATTTGGAAAAAGTTGATTTAAATACTGCAGGAGTTATTTGGGGTTCAGGAATCGGTGGACTAGGAACTTTGGAAAAAGAGATTGAAGATTTTACAACAGGGTCGGGTACACCACGTTATAATCCATTCATGATCCCTAAAATGATAACAGATATTGTTGCAGGACATATTTCCATCAAGTACGGCTTTCGTGGGGTGAATTATGCTACCGTATCAGCATGTGCATCTTCCTCTCATGCAATTTCAGCTGCATTTGATCACATTAGATTGGGTAGGGCAGATGTTGTTATAACTGGTGGTTCAGAAGCGACCGTATTGAAACCAGCAATGGGAGGTTTCAATTCTATGAAAGCTTTGTCCGAAAGAAATGATGATCCCAAAACTGCGTCTCGTCCATTTGACAAAGACCGCGATGGATTTGTCTTGGGAGAAGGAGCAGGTGCATTAATTTTAGAAAATTATGAATCTGCCAAAAAGCGAGGAGCAAAAATTTATGCCGAAATCGCAGGAGCAGGTGCAAGCGCAGATGCATATCATATCACAGCTCCGCATCCTGAAGGTCTTGGAGCTAGAAATGTAATGAAAATGGCATTAAATGATGCAAAAATGAACCCTGGGGAAATAGACTACGTAAACGTACATGGAACCTCAACTCCCCTCGGAGATATCGCCGAAACAAAGGCCATTCTTCAGGTCTTCGGGGATTCTTCATATAAACTGAATATAAATTCTACAAAATCGATGACAGGACACCTACTGGGTGCCGCTGGAGCTATTGAAGCGATAGCAGGTATTCTTGCTATTAATCACAATTTTGTCCCTCCAACTATCAACCATTTTACAGATGATCCGGCGTTGGATAGCAAATTGAACTTCACTTTTAACGTAGCGCAAGAAAGGAAAGTAAATACTGTGCTTAGTAATACTTTTGGATTTGGAGGACACAACTCCTCACTAATTTTTAAACGATTGAATTGATTTGAGACCTTTATTCAGATTCTATAATTACTACTTTTCAAAAGATAAGGATATCGCCCGACGATTAAAATCATTGGTTGGATTCACACCAATTAATTTGTCTTTATTTAAATTGGCTTTTTATCACAAATCAACAACACCTGATAAAGTAAATGCAATTCAGAGTAATGAACGTCTGGAATATTTAGGAGATGCAGTGTTAGGAACTATCGTAGCAGAATACCTCTTTCAAAAGTACCCCAATAAAGATGAAGGTTTTCTCACCAAAATGAGATCTAAAATTGTAAAACGACAATCCTTAAACAAAGTCGCTTACAAAATGGAGATCGACGTCATTTTAAATCAATTCAATAATACGCGTTTGAGTCGCTCGATGATGGGGAATGCATTAGAGGCATTGGTAGGTGCAGTTTATTTGGAAAGAGGATATAGTGGTACCAAAGAATTTGTTGTAAGTAAGTTGTTAAGAGAATATCTAGACATCCACGAATTAGAGTCATTCGACGATAACTATAAAAGTCAACTACTAGAATGGTGTCAGAAAAATGGTCAAACCATCTCCTACAAAATGCTCGCAAAATATAAATACGAGAAACGAGATCGCTTCAAAGTCGCTGTACTGATTGATGGGAAAAAATTGGCTACGGCTGATGATTTCAACAAAAAAAGTGCAGAACAAACGGCTTCTGAAAAGGCGATGCATGTACTTGGGATTGTTTCTGGGAAGGGGGCGGCGTCGGCATGAGTTTAGACCGTTCACTTCGTTCACTATTAGACCGCCTTTGGCTTTAAGACCGCACCTACGCTTCGCTGGTGCTTTAAGACCGCTTCGCTATAAGACTGCTTCCTTTTCAAATTATACTTCAAATTTCTATTTGTACTCCTCGTTAGGGAAGTATCAATAGAAATCGATGTATTATTTGAACAACAGTCTTGGAGCGCAGCGGTCTTACAGCCGAAGGCGGTCTAAAAGCGTAGCGGTCTAAAAGCCGAAGGCGGGTCTAAATAGTCGAAGACGGAACAATTCTTGCCTTTTTACCACCGTCTAATGCACCATTTCCTTCTCCATTTCCCATTTCTCACCAAATATTTTCCCCTCAATTTGTTAAAAACAAGCTTTTATAGCGAATTTTCGCTACTAATTAGCTAATGCTATTTCAACTTAGCTTCATATGTACTATATTTATAGCGAAAATTCGCTAATTACTAATCATAATATAAATGTCCATGACAAAGATGCCTGAAACAAATGTAGAATCTAAATTATTGAAAGGAGGAGAGTTCCTTATCAAGGATTCTAAAATAGAAGATACTTTTATCCCAGAAGAGCTGAATGAAGAGCAGTTGATGATCAAAGATACGGTTGAAGAATTCATTAAGAATGAGGTGAAACCAGTTGATAAGCGATTGGAGAAGCAAGAAGATGGTTTAATGGTTAGTCTTTTGGAAAAAGTCGGAGACCTTGGCTTATTAGGATCGCACATGCCTGAGCAATTTGGTGGAATGCAATTGGATACCAATACCAACACATTGATTTGTGATAAGATGGGGAATGGTGGTGCGTTAAGTGTTGCCTTCTCTGCACACACCGGAATTGGAATGTTACCAATCTTATATTTCGGAACTACTGAGCAAAAAGAAAAATATTTACCTGGTTTAATTTCAGGAAAATTGAGAGCTAGTTATTGCTTGACTGAACCAAGTTCTGGATCGGATGCATTGAGTGCTAAGACAACTGCGATGCCAACGGAAGATGGTAAACACTATGTTATAAACGGTCAGAAGATGTGGATTACGAATGCTGGGTTTGCAAGTGTGTTTATTGTTTTTGCCCAAATTGATGGAGATAAATTCACTGGATTCATTGTAGAAAAAGGCGCAGAAGGAATGACATTAGGAGCAGAGGAAGATAAGTTAGGAATCAAAGGTTCTTCCACTCGTCAAGTTTTCTTTGAGAATGTAAAAGTTCCTGCTGAAAATATTCTTGGTGAAATTGGTAAAGGACACTTAATTGCTTTTAATGCATTAAACATTGGTCGCTTCAAACTAGGAGTCATGACGAATGGGGGAGCGAAAGCTAGTTGTACAGAGGCCATCCAATATGCGAATGAGCGTATTCAATTTAAAAAACCAATCTCTAATTTTGGTGCCATACAGTATAAGTTAGCGGAACAAGCGATTCGTAATTTTGCAGTTGAAAGTGCCAACTATCGTGTTTCCAACTTACTACAAGAAAAGAAAGATCAATTATTAGCAACAGGACTTTCATTTGGAGATGCGAAGTTGCAAGCAGCTGAAGAGTATGCCATCGAATGTTCAATTTTAAAAGTAGCTGGATCAGAAGCATTGGATTATACGGTTGATGAGACGGTTCAAATCCATGGAGGACTTGGTTTTTCCGAGGAGATGAATGCAGCAAGAGCCTATCGTGATGCACGTATCAACAGAATTTTTGAAGGAACCAATGAAATCAATAGAATGCTGATGATTGACTTGGTTTTTAGAAAAGCATTCCGTGGTAAATTGGATTTAGTGAATCCTGCATGGGCGGTTCAAAAAGAATTAGCTTCGATGCCATCTTTTGAAAAAGAAGAAGGAAAATATGCTGCAGAAATAAAAGCGGTTAAAGATTTCAAAAAAATGGTTTTGATGGTTGCTGGTTCTGCTGCAAAAATGCAGATGGATGGCAAAATGAAAATGAAAGAAGAGCAAGAAGTGTTGATGAATATTGCGGACATGATGATTGATACATTCATTGCAGAATCTACCTTGTTGAGAGTAATGAAATTGGAAGGAACTGACAAGCCAAATGATCAAGAAGTGTACGACGCAATGTTGAAAGTTTATTTGACAGATGCGAATACGAGAATGTATAAAAACGCTCAAGATGCTTTATGCGCTTTTGCAGATGAGGCATTGTTGAAAACGATGTTGATGGGAGCTAAGCGTTTCTCAAAGTATCCGCCAATGAATGTCGTAAAAGCACGTAGATTAATTGCATCAAAGTTAATTGCTGCGAATAAATACTGTTTCTAAAAAAGAATCTTATACAAATTGTAGTCTAAAAGTGCGGATATATTTGGAAGGAAAATTTTTCGAGATTAAGGCAGAAAACGTAGACATAGCCTTAGTTACGGCGAGCCTGCCTGACTGCGCCAAGTAGACAGGGCTTTCTAACGAAGATATCGGGAAATTTTTCTCAAAGATAACCGTAATTATAGACTACAATTTGTATAAAACACTAATCCTTAGCAACCATCACTTTTCGAGTTACACTTTCCCTATTCATCATAAATTTCAGAAAATAAAAACCTTCATATACCGTTTGCACATCAAAATAAG
>CALFWW010000175.1 GCA_937928575.1 uncultured Saprospiraceae bacterium
AAAAGGGCTTGCAAATAATATGGAAGAAAAATTTTCAAAGGTCAAGGCGAAAAACACAGGCATACCTTTTGGTACGGCGAGCCTGCCTGACTGCGCCAAGCAGACAGGGCTTTTTAACGTAGAGATTTGGAAATTTTACTCATAGATACCCGCTATTTTGGAGTTCAATTTGTATAAGTATTTGTCACAATTTTTAGCACAAAAAAACGCGCCAAAACACAGAGGACTATCGTAAAAAGCCTAGCGTGTCGCACTAGACCTTTTGCTATCGTTTTTATGGAGCTTCCTAAATAAAAACGGGTGTTTCGAATTATATCGAAACACCCGTTTTTTGAAATATGATAATTCTTTCTTAGAAACTCGGACAGTAAACATTACGTTTTTCAGGTCCACAAAGTTTGTATAGCATTGAGAATTCGAAAGCACCGTTACCGTTACTTGCTTCTCTCAATTTAGATACATTCATATCATAACTAAAACCAATTGTGAAATCTTCATAATCGAATTTAATAGACCAAACGACTGCATCAAACGTATTCGCTTTTTCGTAGTGGTTACCAATTCTAAAGAACAATCCACCTTGGAATGCTTGATCTGTTCTTCCAGATCCTAAAACGAATTTCAAGTTGGAACCTAAGTACAATTGTCTTGATGGTCCTTGTAGGAACAAAAATGCTCCAGGTACTAGTCCAATTCTATCAGACATCATGAATTCACCACCGGCATGCAAAACGAACTTGCTATAAAGTGGCTCAAAACCATCTTCATAAAAAGAAACATCTGCTTGGTTTAAGTGGGAATACGCAGCACCTGCATATATACTGTTATCTTTGTCAAGGATTGAGAACCATAAGATTCCGGCTCCTAGATCTGCAAAAAGGAAATTGCTAACATTTAAGTTATTTTCTAAGGATGGTGCATTCGGATCAAATTGTCCAGCACCATTATTTTGTGAAGGCCATTGCGCTTGTAGGAAGTCAATGCTTCGTTGAGCGACTCCACCTTCAGCTCCCAATACTAGATAATGGGAACGATATCTACCACCACCCATTTTCTTACTGTAGGATAAAGATAATTTACCTTCCAAAGTAGAGAAAGCGACTGCTCCCGCTTTGTCACCCCAAAAAGTACCACCGATACCGAAATAATCATTACGTCCAACAGGAATCCGTTGGTCATAAGAAACGGTGTATGTGTTGAAAGCATTTGACTTAAGGACACTAGCCCATTGATTCCTGTAGTTACCAGATAGACGGATGTTACAATTCATGACACCGGTTAACGCTGGGTTAAGGTTAAGGGGTGACATATAGAATTGAGAAAAGTGGATGTCTTGAGCTGTAATGGTTAAAGAACCTAAAACTGCCAGACATACAAAAAATAATTTTTTGAATTGTCTCATAAAAAATTCCGTTTATAAAAAAATACTAAACTAAATGGGATAGTAAATGTTGTATTTAGTAAGCTAGCTCAGTAAAGATATAAATTTTACAGCAATTTAGCTGTTAAATTATATTTACAGAGAAATCTTACAATTCCTTAAAAATCAGAGTATTAAGTGATTTACTGTATTAAAACGTCCTTTATACCGAAATTAATATTTGATTGAAATTCTTTAATATCCCCTTAATTGTCGGATACTATAGCGTTGTTTCCTTCCATTGGGCACCATATTTATTGACTAAAATGTCATCATAGTGGTCCGCTTTTTCAAATAATCGCTTGAACAGCTTTATTCCGATTTCACTATTGAAATACTTATCATGTATCAATAATGATAGTACTATGTTTTGACCTTTTACAGAAAAACTTAGTCCTTCAATCTCAAAATTTTGTCTTAATAAATATTCATAGAGGGGTTGAATATTTTCTTTGGGAAGTAAACACAATAGAGCATCTCCAATTATTAAGCCAGTTTTAGCGTAATATGAGATGTTGATCTTAGCACTTCCTTGTTGAATTTCCCAATTATTTGGACCTCTTCTAGCTAGTTGAACATCATTACCTGTCTTGACAATCAATTCTTCAACAGACTTAGGAATTCCAGAGGCTTCATATTCATCTGCCTCCGTTGGAAGTTCGATTTTAGTCCCACAATTAGGACAATATTTATGATCAATATTTTTATCGGTCACCATGAAAAAACAAGAGGAACACTTGACAACGATTGCTCCGTCTACTTTTTTAAATGCATCAATTGTTTCTTTGAGATACTTAACTGGCAATGAAAATCCAATACTATTTCCATCTCTGATTACAAATGTATTAACACCAATAATTTCACCATCCATACTTATTAATGGACCGCCGCTATTTCCTGGATTTAAGGCTGCATCGTGTTGGAGAAAATCTACATCATTTTGTTTGTGCTCTGTATTGGATATAATTCCTTTGGTTGCTGTGTACTTTAATCCGAAAGGATGACCGATAGCTACGATTTGCTCTCCTTCATCAATTACTTTGTCTAGAGCTAATTTCACATCCGGACCACTCATACTTTCCGGCACTTCTAGAAATGCCAAATCAAACAAGGTATCCGTGAATCTTACGTGACTCATTTGCTTTTTTACATTGATACCTTCAATTACGACTTTTCGATTCCCTTTGATGACATGCTCATTGGTGACGATTAGATTGTGCTCCTTCAAATAAAAACCAGTACCCGTAGAATATGGTGTGGCGATTTGAATTACTACATTTCTATATAATTCTATGAAATCTTTTATGTTGTCAGGAGCCGCCATTATTCTTTTCTCATCATGTTTAAATTACGAACCATCAAAATGTAGGACTTTGCAAACAACACTAAATTGTCAAAATTCAAACTGTTTATATTTGGACTTAATTTGGGAAAACGATTTTCATTTTCCGAAACGATGTAGCGAATGGATTTTGTAATCGCCCTTTTATCAAATGTCTCTTTTTCATCATCATAATAATTCAGCGTAAATCCTAAATCACTGAAATATCTTGACTCTACAATCTGATAGTACAAGTGGAAAAAGGCATGAATCGGTTTTGGCAATCCATAATTGAAAAAGCAATAACCGACTATATATCCTGGTATGGCCATAGCAACTTCCTTGTGACCTTGCTCGTAGTACCAATCCAAATGGCCCAATTCACCATCAATAAAACCCCCAACCCGATCATGATCGACAGGACTTGTCACTCCGAAAGTGGAATTTATTAGATACAACTCTTTGAAATAATCTTCTTTACTTCTACCCAACATTTCTTTTAAGTCTCGCTTGATGGTAATATTTTTTTGACCTATCGTCTTATCATCTTTTTCAAAATAGGATCGATGAATTCTTTCCATAGTCTCCATCACAAATCCTTCTGGCTTGGTCAAATAATCCAATCGATAATTTAAATCCATATACAAATAAGCCAACGCACCTGGATATTGATTCAAGTCGAGTGTCGTTGTATCAATTATATTTAAAACTGAGTTTATTTTGTCTTGAATGAATTGATACTTGACTTCCTTTTCCGCAATCGGTAAATCATTGATATGACTGACATCGACAGGTGCCAACGAATCAAATTCATCTAACAATAAATCATCTTGTTTGTCAGCATGCGTAGCAACTTCTTTAATCGCATAATATAATTTGTAAGGAGAAGCAACGATTGAATCACTATTGAATATGATGACTAGATTATTATCATAATCAAGTGCAAACCGACTAAATTTCAGAAAATAATTCTTTTCCATCAACCGACGCATAAATCCAATATTCGGATTAGAAGTATGAGCTACTTTTGAGATCACCGTTACTTTATTGTTATCAGCAGTCCCAGTTAACTTTTTGGACCCTTGGAATATTTCAAAAGTGATGACGCCATTTTCTTGGGAATGATTGACATTGGCAATATTTTCGTCACGAAGATATTTGAAGAAATTATCGTAGGAATCTAGATAGTTTTTTGCCTCAAAAGATTCGATAGATTGTTCCCATGCATCATATTGCGCATTACTTTTGTATGCATCGGTATATCGCCCAAACTTAACATCAGGTTGGTTTTCTAGCTGTAGGTCTGTCCCAAATATTTTATCAAATATTCCCATCTTCGGTGAGAAGTACAAAGGTTATTTTTTTTAAGATGGTGTTCAAAAAAGTCCCCACACCACTTAATTAGACATGAAATTAACATTTTTATACGAATTATTGTAGTTTGGTCACATCACTGATATTAAAGCTTTAATTGGCAACATCTCACACATGAATCCTTTTAGAACACCCCTAAATATTACCCCATCTCAATTTACCATTTCTCATCAAATGAAAGGATTGTCCATCGGTTCTTGCTTTGTGGAACATATCGGTAGTTGGTTGCAAAAAACAAAATTCAATTTACAACTAAACCCATTTGGAATTGCTTATAATCCAATTTCAATTAGTAGGCAAATCGCATTGTTGTCGGAAGCGACTTCATATCCACAAGATCAACTTTTTCAACATCAGGATTTATGGCATAGCTTCGATCATCATAGTGCTTTTTCTGGTGTCGACTTAGAAGAGGTAACGTCCAAAATTAACAATGCTTTTGCAGAGAGTCGTGCTCAATTGAAAAAAGCTGATTATCTCCTTATCACTTTTGGGACTGCAAATGTTTATACCCATAAAAAAACAAACCGCATCGTTTCTAATTGTCATAAAATACCTAATACTGAATTTCATAAAAGAAGATTGACTGTAAAAGAAATCATGACTGCATGGGAGACTTTTCTTAAAGAATTGATTACTACTGCTCCGAATTTGAAAGTAATTTTCACAGTGAGTCCTGTCCGTCATTTGAAAGATGGGTTTATTGAAAACCAACGAAGTAAAGCAGTTTTATTGTTAGCAATTGACAACTTGGTTACTCAATATGAGAACTGTCATTACTTTCCTTCTTATGAAATCATAATGGATGATTTGAGAGATTATCGTTTTTATACAAAAGATATGTTACACCCAAATGCGGTGGCGATTGATTATATCAAAGAAAAATTTGCCAACTCCTTTTTTAGTTCAGAATGCAAAAGTATTGTTGCAAAAATTAAGGATATACAAAAAGCAGTCGAACATAAAGCTTTTCAACCGGATGCCGTTGCACATCAGCATTTCTTGAAAAAGACTTTGGAAAAGATTGAAGTGCTTGAGGGGGAAACTGGATTAGATTTTAGTGCTGAGCGATTGAAAATTAGCTCTAGACAATCCTCTTAATTTGGGTTTCAGAATTCAACTTTAGATTCTTTGGATCGAGATTCAATAAATTGACACCTGGTTTTTTCCCTACTCTAAAACTTCCCAACTCATCTTCAAATCCCAGCGCTTTAGCTCCGTTAATGGTCGCCCATTTTAGCAACGTATCAAAAGGGACAAATGACTTATATTTAGCAATCGTTTTCATTTCCTCCAATACGGATAATTGCCAATTGGAAGTGAGACTGTCTGTACCGATGGTCATCATTGCATTGGTTTCTAAAAATGCCTGATAGTTGGGCAATCGATTTTCGATATACAAATTTGCATTGGGACAAGTTGCCCAATACGTATTCTTATTCCACCTAACTGCGGCTTCAATATCCGCTTTGGTCGTCGTCGAATTGTGTACAAATAGAGTTCTTTGATTGGCATCCATCTCTTGCATGGCGGAGTAGATAGACGCGTTTCCTGTCGACTTAAAATTTTCCAAAGGAATTCCAAAACCATTGTAGAAATCCACAAAACCACCTTTCTTTTCTTGAAAAAGTAAGTTCTCTTCCGGCGTTTCTTGATTATGAATACTTATTGTTAGGTCTTTTTTATTTTCTTGATTAATTAACTGATATAATTTGTTTGAAACTGTGTAAGGTGCATGTGGGACACAGCTCTTTCTATTTCCTTTTCCATCTGCTTGTTCATCAAAAACTGCTTTGTATTGATCGAATGTCTTTTGCGCATTCTCGTCTTGCATGAAATCAAACATCTCTACGAAGGTGTAATACTTGATGGTACTTTCCATCTTCACCTTTGCAGTGTCTACTTTGTTAGAAATATCTCCTACTGCAACAATTCCTGCGTCAAACATTTCTTGATCCCCTGCTTTTATAGCTGCATCGATTTTTTCTTGAGGGACGTCCCGCATCGTTACGACTCCTTTGATAAATGGAATCAACCCAGTACCTGTATCGACCATCCCTTTCATGTGTGACAATTCCAGATGACAATGGGTATTAATGAATCCGGGTACTAAAACCCCTTCGTGTTTTTGTATTGTTGCAGGATCGTGTGCGGAGATTGGATCGATAGATAGGATCACTCCATGTTCGTCCAATACGATGACATGATTTTTTACTGGTTCGGAAGTGACTGGATAAATTAGGTCGGCAGTTAGTTTCATCAATTCTTTGTTATGCATACTACAAATTCTTAAAATCCTGAGAGATTAATCCATTCTTCATGCGTGGTTCAAACCAGGTTGATTTTGGTGGCATCACACTATTTTGATCTGCGACCAATAAAAGTTCTTCCATTTTAACAGGATAAATACAAAATGCTACTCGCCCTTCTTCTTTTTTAGTTTTGTCGACAATTTCCTGAATTGGTTTGACCCCTTCCACATATTTGATTCTGGTGTCTGTTCGGATATCCTCAATCCCGAAAATAGGTTTAAGAATATATTCATCCAACAAATCAGCATCCAGGACGACCTTCTTATTTTTATATTTTTTGAGAATTTCTTTTTTCCATTTTAGCGAGTACCATTCATTGTTGACAAAGATGGTGATCTCGTGTTTTTGTTTTGGTTTTCTTTCTGTTTCCAAAAATTTGATATCAAAAACTTCTGACAAACCTGCCATGAATTTTGTAAGGGATACATTTTTCAATCCTTCTACAATTCTATTGAAATCATAAATTTCCAATTCATTGGAAGGAAAAAAGGCACAGAGCAAATTCCGATAATCGTCCCCTTCCTTTTTCTTTTTCATTCTTTTGTAAAAAAGCGCGTTGGTGGAGCAACGATGATGTCCATCCGCTATATACATTTCAGGTACTTTCTGAGCAAATAATTTTTGCAACTTCTCTAATTGATCTCCATCGTTAATTTCAAAAAATTTATGATTGAAATTCTCAGATTCAAATTGAAAAGATTGAACTGGTTTTTTCTTTTTGAGGAAGTCTTCAATAAATTTATTGATTGCATTGACAGGATGATAAGTCAATAGAATCGGTTTGATGATCGCCTTGCGTCGCATCAACAATTGAAGCTGACTTTGCTCTTTATACGCCAGCGTATTTTCGTGCTTTTTAATTTTTCCTTTCAGATATTCTTCCAGGTCAGCGCAAGCAATGATTCCCGTAAATGTCCGTGCTTTTCCTTCAATTTGATAAATAAAAATAGATTCCTGAGCTTCTTTAATAAAAAAACCGCTTTTTCGATAATCCTGAAATTCTTCTTTTACGCTTCCGAAAAAAGAATCGTTGGAAGTAATCAAATCTGAATTGGGGAACATGGCTTGAAAAGGACTTATCCGCATAAGGCTATACTGTCTGTGATTTCTGATTTAAATGGTAGGTAAATATACGGGGATAATTGGACATTTTTGAATGGTGAAATATGGCCAATGTATTGGCTATAGTGTGATGGCTGTTTGGGGTATTTAGAGTAGATTTACTTAAGAAAATTACAAGCAGTCTTTTTCCAAAAGTGTTGTGCGTTTAAGTGCTGACTTACATATTTCAAATCCTGAGATAGACTTTCACTACTTTATCCTACAAAAGAACTATTATTTAGAACATTTATTTTTCTTGATCTTCATTTTTTCTTGATAAAAAAGGAAGCAAAAAATCAAGGCTTTAAATATTAATCTAAAATTTAATTGGC
>CALFWW010000176.1 GCA_937928575.1 uncultured Saprospiraceae bacterium
GGCACGTTTTATAAAACGTGCCTACTTACAACGTGCCTAATTACATTTAAAATTTAGTCACCCGTCTAACAATCTTCTCCTTCCCTGATTCAAGCATGATGAAATAAATGCCTTTTCGTAGATCCGTGAAGTCAAACATGATTTTATTGAAACCATTGACCGCATCCAAAATATGATCCGCTTTTAAAGTACCATTGACATCAAATATTTTGAAGTGAACATTTGAGTTGGCTTTCGTTTCATAAATGATTTCTGTGAAATCCATCACTGGGTTAGGGTAGACATTTACAACTCGGATATCTTCAATAGTTCTTTCCATTGTAATGATATGGGAGTGACTGTAAGTACCATCAATATCTACAGTTTTTAATCGATAAAATCCTTTCGCTAATGGTGTGGTATCTTCAAATTTATACGTTTTGATCGCTTGGCTATTACCAAAGACTGAAACACTGCCAATTTCTTCAAATTTTGAAATTCCATTAGCCGAACGTTCAACAATATACTTGTAGATAGCTGTTTCTGACAAAGTGGTCCAATTGATTTCAACTGAATTTTCTTTTGAAATACCATTAAAAGAACCTAACTCAACCGGTAAAGAACCAGTCAATCCGAAACTCATTGCCAGATTATCATCACAAATTCCATTTTCGGCTCCTGATAATGTGATGCCCGCTAATTCGCCTTCGACATCACCAGTAAATTTTGCAGAAATAACATAACAAGCACTGATGTCTGTCATATAATTTACCTGACCACCAGTCGCTGCAGTAGGTTCACCATTGGCACAATCAATTTGACATTCATGTATCAGATTAGGATTGCTTCTGGTCAAATTGTATTCAATCAGTCCACTTCCTGTTGAAGCAGACCATGTATCTGTGTTGGAAAGAATTGTTGGTGAACTGCCAATTTCATTATCATTGCAATCACAAAAGAAACCAGATACAGTCGCATCTCTACTGAAATCGTAGGTGGCACTAAGAGTAGAAGAACTAATGCCTAAGGACGGAACAGCGCTTACTCCATCAAAAGATACTCTAAAACTTGAAGGCATTCCAAAAAGATCTGTAACGGCAAGACAAAACTCAATTTCGACATTGGTCTCATCAACTGAAGCATTATAGAAGGAAGTTGCATTTCCAATTCCTGTTCCCATACAAGCATAGGTTTGATTGGAAATAAATAGCATTATAAATAGAACAATAGTACAAACATGTTTGAGGGACGTAGTGTGAATCATTTTCTTTTTTTTAGGTAAAAAGTTATACAAATATTATCCTAACAACCTAAATGGAAATTCTAAAATGAACCACAAAAGCAGCACAAGGCTACACATTATTATTAAAGCACTATTAAAACAATAGTGTCTTTTCTAAATCGGAAGTTGGGATAAAAAACTAAAACTATATTAAAATAATTAAGCAATAAAGATTAGAAGTCAATGATGCCGAATCTTTATAACTTAAGAATACTAATCTATTAATTAAGGGACTAAAATTTTGTAACTCTTTTTACTATCTTTTCTTTACCTGTTTCTAACATGATGAAATAGATCCCTTCTCGAAGCCCAGTGAAATCAAATGGAATATTGTTAAACCCGTTTGCTGCTTCCACAATTTCATCTACTTTTAAAGTGCCATTGACATCAAAAACTTTGAAGTGTATATTTGAATTGGCTTTTGTTTCATAAATGATTTCCGTTGCTCCTTGAATTGGATTTGGGTAGATATTTACCAGTCTTAAATCAGCAATGTTTTTTTCTACCAACACGACTTCTGAGTAAGAGAAAGACCCATTTATATCAACTGTTTTGAGCCGATAATATCCTTTGGCAATTGGAGTTATATCAACAAAAGTGTAGTCTTTTACAGCTTGACTGTTTCCAACAACTCCTTTACTTCCGATCTCTTCAAACTGAGAAACACCATCTTTTGATCGCTCAACAATGTACTTGTAAACATCATATTCGGTGATAGTCGTCCAGTTGATGGCAACTGAATTTTCCATTGATTCTGCTTGAAAAGAACCCAAGTCCACCGCTAGTGCATTGGTCAGATTAAAACTCATCCCTTCATCATTGTCACAAACCGAGTTTTCTGCACCCGACAAAACGACACCTGTTAACATTCCTTCTACGTCTCCAGGAAAAATAGCTGTAATGACATAACAAGCACTGATGTCCGTCATATAATTTACATCCCCACCAGAAATTCCAATAGGTGATTCATCCACACAATCAATTTGGCATTCTTGAGTAAGTCTTGCATCACTTCGTGAAACTATATAGTTTATTGTACCCCCATTTACATCGGCAGTCCAAGTATCTGTATTCGGTAATATGGTGGGTGGTACACCAATAGTTGAATCATCACAATTGCAATAGATACTTGCCCAATAAGCGTTCTTATTAAACTCATAAGTTGCACTTAGCGTCGTGGAAGCAGGGCTCAGCGTTGGTGAAATCGAGGCACCTTCAAAAGTAATTTGAAAATCAGATGGCAAGCCAAAAAGATCGGTGACTCCAATACAAAACTCTACTTCTACAATCGACTCGTTGGTTAATGAATTATAGGTTGATGTGGCATTCCCTAAACCTGTACCATGGCATGCGAATGCAGTTTGAGAAGCTATTGTTAAAAGCAAAGTGTATACCATTACAACAATGCTTTTGTGGGATGTAGCTGTTATCATGTTTGATTATAATTTGTTACAAAATTTAATATAAAAATGATAGCCTTAAAATTTGTTATTAATTTTAGTCGCAACAATCTGATTCTGGAAGATATTAAGGTTAAAAAGCAATAATAGGATCTATCACTTTATCACAAAAAGTTGGTTTTGTGGGGAAGTAGCTGTTTATGTTCAAATCAAGTGTTGGGACTAAAACTGTACAAGTTTATTATTTATAATGGTGAGAAACAAGTTTTTTAATTCCTATTTTATTGATTAACAATAAGTAATAGGCAGTCAAAATAGTTAATATGTTGATTTTCAATTGATTAAAATAGTAGAAGAAAAAATTAGAATAAACTGCGCTGATAAATTTGATAAATCAAACACATTTTTAATAATTCTCTCTATGCATTTGGTAAATTTGCCTCATTTTAAAGCGCGAAATTTAAAGCTATGGTTCAAGTTTTTGTGACTGGAGGAACTTTCGATAAAGAATATAATTTCATCACTGGTGAATTGTATTTTAAAGACACGCATTTGAAAGAAATGTTTGATAGAGGGCGATGCACCATTGATATTGATGTGAAAACACTAATGATGTTGGACAGTCTGGAAATGACAGATGCCGACCGAGAAATTATTTTGCATAGTTGCAAGAATTCTAATTCCAAAAGTATTGTTATCACGCATGGCACCGATCGTGTTGTGAAAACCGCTACTGCTTTGGCCGCCTTGAAAATTGACAAAACAATTGTCTTGACAGGTGCAATGGTTCCATATGCTTTTGGTACTTCATCTGATGGTTTCTTCAATCTGGGAAGTGCAGTGGCTTTTTCACAATCACTCCCAACTGGTGTCTACGTTGTTATGAATGGCCGTTATTTTAATTGGGATAACGTAAGAAAGAACAGGAAAACCGGAAATTTTGAAGAGATAAATGAAGAGGAGTAACTTTTAAGAAACAATTATTAGTATGGAATATTTAGGATTAGTGATTGAATTTATTTTTTTATTTTTCGGGATTGGAGTCTATTTATTTGCAAAGGGTTGGTTTACGCCCAAAGATATTTTACGAGCAAAAAATACCAATGAAATTAGAAAAAACAATGGTGGCTGGATGCGGATCATTGGGTTGGCATTAGCAGCGATCATGACCGTCAATATTATTATTCATCTCCAACAGTTAATTCGTAATTAATGATTGATTTCAGTGATTTCTTAAAAGTGGAAATGCATGTGGGAACCATTGTTGAAGTGGAAGATTTTCCGCAAGCCAAAAAGCCTGCTTATAAATTGAAAATAGATTTTGGTAATTCAATAGGCTTAAAAAAATCAAGCGCTCAAATCACAGATTACTACACAAAAGACCAATTATTAAACCTGCAAATAGTTGCCGTCACTAATTTTCCGCCAAAACAAATTGCCAATATTATCTCTGAGGTCTTAGTCTTAGGTTCAGTAGAAGCAGATGGAAAAGTAGTTTTATTGCAACCAGAAAGAGCAACATCTAACGGTTCTAAAATCTCATAATTGCTTCAAATGCAAATCCTGCCAATCGGTGGTTATTTCACCAAAGATAAAGATGGTTTTATAATAAATCCAGCGAGTTGGAATCATGTACCTGACTATCATAAACAATATATTTACAAATTCATCGAAAAAATCCCTTCCGCCGAAAAAGAATTAATCAATAGCATTTATTTGCGTGGAAGTTTGCCGAGAGAACTCGAAGAAAAATACGTTTCTGATATTGATTTATTCGCATTAACTGATAAAAAAGGAATGCGTTGGAAGGAAGAAGAATGGGTCCGGAAATTGAATGCTGAATTTCAAAAAGAGGATGAGAATCAATTGCAAATAGAATTTTCCTCTACAACATTTGATATCAACCTCTTCAATTCTTATCCACAATTGGCAGCTGTTCTAAAAACACAATCTGTCTGTATTGAAGGTCCAGATTTCGCATTGCAGCTTCCTAAAGTAAAACCCGGAAAGTTATTATGTCTAAATTATCGTTGGTTGGAAGGCGAACTAAAAAAAGCACTTGCCGAAAATGCAAAGATAGTTGATAAGAAAAATGCCTTGAAGTCCATAATTCGAACAGGTTTCGAAATCGTCATGGAACGTGAAAACGAGTATACACCAGACTTGTATTGGTGCGTTAAGAGTTTTAATAAATGGTATCCTAATTACGCAAATGACATGCAAGATACACTGAGATTATACCTAAATCCGGTTGGTGAACAGTTGGATTTGGATCAGAAAATTGAAGAATTTGGTCGCAGTATTGTCAAGGAATCCTTAAAATACATACGGTAAGTTCACATATATTAAAAAGAATCGTTATTTCTAAGTAATTCCTATCCCACTATATAATAAGGGATTGGGTTAATTTTAGTATAATTGCACATAGCTTTTGGTTTAAAAAAACTCTACCCTCTGAATAATTGAAGCGATGAATAAAACTTACTTTTTGACAGCTTGTTTTTTCTTGTGTACACTCGGATTATTACAAGCGCAAAATGACTCCAAAAAAGATTTTTACGACACCAATTCGGTAAAAGAATTTAGAATCAAATTCGAACAAAAAGACTGGATGAACCTTATGGATTCGCTAAGGTTGTCGGGTGATGGTATGCTCATCGGTGACATCTCGCTCGATGGAGAAAAATTCTCTGATGTCGGTATCCGATATCGTGGTACTCGTTCTTTCAAAACGGGTAGCAAAAGAAATGCTTTTACCATCAAATTAAATCACATCAACAAAGATCAAAGTATTGATGGGTACAAGTCGTTGAAGCTTTCCAATGCACTGCGAGATCCGAGTATGGTGCGGGAAGTGTTGTCTTACGAAATTGCCAGAAAATATATGCCTGCACCAAAAGCGAATTATGCAAGGCTATATATCAACAATGAATATTTTGGACTTTTTGTAAATGTAGAATCCGTCAATAAAAAATTCCTCAAAGAAAATTTTGGATCAAAGGATAATACTTTCTTCAAATGCGCTCCTCATATCGATGACATGGATGATGCACCCAAAGGTTGTAAAAACAAAATTTTCTCTTCATTGCAATACGAGGATAATATAGACTGCTACAAACCCAACTACGAACTAAAATCAGATGATGAAGCTGGTTGGAAAGACTTGAATAAATTAACCAAAACGTTAGCTCAAAATCCAAAAAAGATTAGTGAAATCCTAAATGTAGATAGAACGCTTTGGATGCTAGCTTATAACAATGTGTTGGTAAATTTAAGTAGCTACACCGGTCAGCAAAGTCAAAACTATTATCTATACAAAGATGATGAGGGGAGAT
The DNA here is from genome assembly GCA_937928575.1 of uncultured Saprospiraceae bacterium. Taxonomy (GTDB): domain Bacteria; phylum Bacteroidota; class Bacteroidia; order Chitinophagales; family Saprospiraceae; genus CALDGQ01. Next base: position 5,997 of record CALFWW010000176.1, read on the forward strand.
TCAATCCAATTATATGGGATTTAAATCTTTCTTTTGGTAGTTTCAAAAATACAGGAGTCGGCTCAGATTTGAATTTGAAAAAATTGCAAACAATGGATCCATTATTACACATCAGTAATGAATCTAAACCTTTGATTAGTACTTTACTGAAAAATCCTCAGTATCAAAAATTGTACTTGTCGCACATGCGAACGATCCTTTACGACAACTTCGTAAACGGAGCATATGCAGAAAGAGCAAAAACACTACAAAGATTGATTCAAGTGCCATTCATCAATGATCAAAATAAATTTTACACCACCAATGAGTTCAATAGTAGCTTGCGTTCTACCATCGGAAAACGTAGCAAAATTCCAGGTTTGATTGAGCTGATGGGTAAACGTGCTAAGTTTTTGAAAAAGCATAAAAAATTGACACCGATTCCTCCAGAAGTTGTGGATGTTTCTGTGGTCTCTAGAAAAAAATTGGCAGCAAAAGATATCAACACTTTTGATATTATTGCACAAGTAGAAAAACGTCCAAAAAATGTAAAGCTCTTCTACAGATTCGATTCCAAAAGTCCATACAGATCTATCTACATGAAAGACGATGGCAAAAATGATGATGGGAAAGCATCAGATGGCTTATATGGAATATCTATACAACCAGGAGAAGGTCAAAACACACTTGAATATTATATAATGGCAGAGACAATTTATTCTATTGAATTTAGTCCTACCAATTACATGTTTGCCCCATATACTGCTGACCTAAACGAATTAAACCAATAATAATTAAGGGGCCTTGTTATGCGAAAACTTATTTGTTTACTTCTTGCTTTTTGTAGTTTCTTTATTGCTGAACTTTACTGCCAAGATGCTTATGATACTTATACCATCAAAGATATCCGCATCACAATAGATGATGATGTCTGGCAAAATAAACTCAAAGCTTACAAGAAACAAAAAGTCAAAAAACGTATTTACGGAACTATGAAAATCGACGGGGTGCAATACGATAGTGTTGGCATCCGATTTAAAGGCAATAGTTCTTATGCAAGTGTCAATAATTCTGGTAGCATGAAGCTGCCATTCAATATCAAGATCAATCACGTCAAAAAAAAGCAGAACTACAAAGGTATCTACACGCTGAAGTTATCCAATGTGTATAGAGATCCTAGTTTTTTACGAGAAGTAATGTCTTACGAAATTGCTCGTAAATATATGCCAGCACCAAAAGCGAATTTTGTAAAGTTATACATCAATGATGAATATTTTGGGTTTTATAACAATACAGAGTCGACAGATAAACATTTCTTGAAAAAGAATTTTGGGGACAGCGATGGGACTTATTTTAAATGTGATCCAGATTGGGATGCAACTCAACCGAAAGAATGCAAGAAGGGTAGTAAAGCTTCACTACTTCATTTAGGCAAAGACTCTACTTGCTATTATGGATATTATGAATTGAAATCGGATTATGGCTGGAAAGATTTAATCCAATTAACAGATATCTTAAATAATAAAACGGAGAAATTAGAAAGTGTCTTAAACGTCGATCAAGTACTTTGGATGTTAGCTTATAACAATGTGTTGGTAAATTTGGATAGTTACAATGGCCGACTTTGCCACAACTATTATTTGTATAAAGATTCATTAGGCGTTTTTAATCCGATACCATGGGATATGAATTTGTCATTCGGCGCATTCCCATTTGAAAATGATGAAGCTGGATTGCCACTTGATAAATTACATTCGTTGAGTCCGCTCTCAAATTTTTCAAATAAAAGCCGTCCTTTGATAAGTACATTGCTCAAAAATAAATTGTACAAAAAAATCTATTTGGCACACATCAAAACGATAGTCAAAGATCATTTTAGCAATTTTAGTTACAAAAAACGAGCAATGGAAATCCAGCGAGTCATAGATTACAATGTTAAAAATGATGACAACAAATTGTATACCTATCAAGGATTTAAGGACAACATAGAAAAGACAGCAGAAGCAGGAAAATCAAAAATTATCGGTATTGCAGAGTTGATGGATGACCGAACTAAATATTTGCAGGAGCATCCGCTATTGAAAAAACCTGCTCCTCAGATATCCGAAGTACGTCACCAACAAAAGGAAGAAAAAACTCTTATCACTGCTCGTGCATTAGAAGCAACAAATGTGTATATTTACTTTCGAAATGTGAAAGCCGGTAAATTTACCCGTAAGAAAATGAAGGATGATGGAGAACAACAAGACGGGAAAAAAGGCGATAATGTATTTGGAATCCTATTGGATAAAAAGGAAAAACTACATTATTACATTGTAGCAGAAAGTGATGGGGCCGCCAGCCTTTCACCAGAGAAGTCCTCTTTTGAGTGCTACGAAATCAAATAATTTTAGCTTACTTAGCCTGTCAAAACGTTTTTTGTTTCAATTAACGTATCAATTTGTTTTTGCAAATTGAATTCGTTCTTAGCTTTAATCTCTAGCTTTGAAGGAACTCCTATAAATTGAATACTATTGATCAAAATTTTTGTATTCAATTTGTATTATACAGATTGTATTCTAAAATCGCGCAGGCTTGTACTACAAAAAGGCTTGCAAATTATATGGAGGAAAAATTTATTGAGATTAAGGCGAAAAATGTAAACATAGCCTTAGTTACGGTGAGCCTGCCTGACTGCGCCAAGCAGACAGGGCTTTACAACGCAGATATCGATAAATTTTTCTCATAGATAATCGCCATTTTGGGGTTCAATCTGTATTAGCTTAATATCAAAACATATTGGATTTTTAAACAAATTATAAAATATGGTCATGTTTTTGTTATACATATAACTTAGACATCCCAAAATATTTTGTCTTATGAACAAAGTAACAGTATTGCCTATGCTCATAGGCTTATTCTTGTGCTCATTTGCATGCACTACCAATGCACAAACTGAGCTAAAACCGAATGGACTAGCTGGTAAAAAGCTTTTCCTCGATTTCTATACCCCCAATAAAAGCATCGCTTCCGACGGTGAAAAACTTGAAATGACCGATGGCTTCGAATTGAACTATCAACGATATGTATCTAGATGGATCAATGTTGTCTTTCCACTCAAAGTTGGAGTCATTCAAATTCCAGGTGAATTGAATAGAAGTTACATGCTAGGATTTGATGGGGTCGTACAAGTACATCCGCTCAAAGATAGACGCAAATTTTCCCCATATGGACTTGTAGGTGTTGGTGGTACTTCAGAGCAATTTGAAGAGACCTTCGTCCAAGTGCCAGTAGGTATCGGTGCAAATCTCAAGCTTTGGCAAAGTACTTACCTCAATCTTCAAACAGAATACCGTCATTCTTTTCAAGAAAATCGCAGTAACTTTCATCATGGTGTCGGTTTGCTAATTATTTGGGGACAAGATGAAATCCCTTCAGAAATTACAGACACCGACAAAGATGGAGTCATAGATGATGAAGATCAGTGTCCAGAAACACCAGGTCTTGCTGACCTATATGGTTGTCCGGACATGGATTTGGATGGGATCGCAGACATCGAAGATCAGTGTCCTGAAATTCCAGGTCGCTTGGTCACTTTGGGATGTCCAGATAGGGATGAAGATGGAATTGCTGACAATGATGATGAGTGCCCGGATGAAGCAGGTATCGAAAAATTTAATGGTTGTCCTGACAAAGATTCAGACGGTGATGGTATCGGTGATGATGTTGACAAATGTCCTGATGTAGCAGGTACCAACGCAGCAATGGGTTGTCCTGATCGGGATGGAGATGGAGTCGCAGATGCAGACGATAAGTGTCCTGATGAATTGGGTACTTTTGCAAATTTCGGTTGTCCAAAAGCGAACACTGATGTAGTGACGGGTGGAATCCAAGATGCAGATAACGATGGAATTGTTGATAGAGATGATCGTTGTCCAAATCTAGCTGGACCAGCTTCTAATGGTGGCTGTCCAATAACTGCACCTACAACCACAACTGTTACAACTCCAGTAACAACGACAACAACTTCAACTGTCTCTCCCACAATCAACAATAATCTGAATCAATACGCTTCAAGTCGTACTTTATTATTGGATATTATTTACTTCGAATCTGCCAGTCATAATCTAGATACGGAAGATATCGAAAAATTAGACGAAGTGATTGCAATTATGAATGGATATCCTAATTACGAGTTATTCGTTTATGGCCATACAGATGACAAGGATAATTCAGCTAGCAATATGCGTTTGTCCGAAAACAGAGCAAAAGCTTGCTATAATTATATCACTCGAAAAGTGGATGCATCAAGAGTTACCTACAAAGGATTTGGCGAAACGGAGCCCGCATCAGAAAACACCTCTGAAACTGGAAGACAGTTAAACAGAAGAGTTGCATTAATGGTGATCGACCGTAACTAAGAATAATAATACTTTGTAGCTTTAATAGAACGGCCAATATAAGAATGAAATTTACACATTGTGTACACGTTCTCATGTTAGCCGCTTTTTTAGTTGTTAATGGTTAGTTGTAGCACAAGAATATTATTTTAAGATTGCACCAATTTAAGTTGGAAAAGGCATGTTTTTGTTTAAAGTTCTTATTTCAATGACTGCCAGCGAGTCCACGTCCTCCTTTTCCTTTCAAAAACTACCATTTATATATAAGTTGAAAAAACCTCCTAGGTGTATAATAAAATTGCTTGTCATCCTGAGCTTTGGCTTTGCCAAGATGTCGAAGGATCAAGCAATTTCTGAGGTTTTCAATTTCGACCTTGTGGAGAAATCTAATTAAAATCAGAGTCAAGATTTCTCCGCAAGGTCGAAATTGTTCTGCTTTAACCTTCCTTGATTTTTCGACATCTTCGCCACAGCGAAAGCTCAAAATGACAAGGAAGACTGATCAAAATAAAAAAATAGTTAACTATCCCACCCATTCTTCTCCAACTTCTCAATCTTCTTCTCGACTTCTTTTGCCAGTCGCTTTTTATAATTCAACAATTTCTTAAACAAATTTTTGTCAGAGCTAGCTAATATTTTGGCAGCTAAAATTCCAGCATTTTTGGATGCATTCAAAGCGACGGTTGCAACGGGAACACCATTGGGCATCTGCAAAATCGAAAGGATCGAATCCCAGCCATCAATAGAGTTTGAAGATTTCACGGGCACACCGATAACAGGTATAGGCGTCAAAGAAGCAACCATACCTGGAAGATGGGCAGCTCCACCTGCACCGGCTATAATGACTTTGATTCCTCTTTTATGTGCTTTTGTAGCAAACTCAACCATACGAGCTGGCGTCCGATGAGCAGACACAATAGTCAACTCAAATGGGATTTTAAATTCAGTAAGAATTGTTGCCGCTGCCTTCATCACTGGAAGATCAGAATCGGAACCCATTATTATACTCACTTGGTTTTTCATAAATTAGGATACCGTTTTGTTGGAGATGATTTTAAAATTTTCTTTTATAAAATTGGCATTTTGCATTGCCGTATTCAGATTGTTATTAAGTATAGTTGCATGGCCCATTTTTCTGAAAGGTCTAGTTTGTTTTTTACCATATAAATGGAAATAAGCCCCTTCAACTTTGAGGCATTTTTCTAGACCTTCATATTTCACAGGGCCACTGTGATGAGGGGCCCCCAGTAAGTTAATCATAACAGAAGGGTGTTTCATTTTTGTGGAACCTAATGGTAGATTCATGACGGATCTTATATGTTGTTCAAATTGCGAAGTAAGATTACTTTCAATGGTATGATGTCCACTATTGTGGGTTCTTGGAGCCACTTCGTTTATTAAAATATCTCCGGATTTTGTTAGAAAAAATTCAATTGCTAGCATACCGCACACATCATATGCAACCATGATTTCCTTGGCCATATTGGTCAAATACCGATTTAGGTTTCCTTCCAATCTCGCGGGACAAATCAAAGTGTTCACCAAATTCGCATCCGGTAAAAATTCCATTTCTACAGTTGGGAAAACAGCTATTTCTCCAGATGCATTTCTGGAAACGATGACAGCAAGTTCTTTTTCTATAGCAACTAAAGGCTCGATAATACTCGGTACTTCCAATAATTTATGATAATCCTCAGAGCTTTTGATAACAGCAACTCCACGACCATCATAGCCAGCAGTTCTCGCTTTTTGAACAAATGGAGCCACGACTTCATTTGTTTGAATCGCTTTTTTCAACGCTATAAAATCATCATAAATAGCAAATGGAGAAGTAGGCAACCCTTTAGATTCGTAGAATTGCTTTTGCAGACCTTTATCCTTAATTATATCTAACTTCGAAGGGTCAGGATGGACAATGATACCTTCCAATTTTAATTGATGAAGTGCCTCCGTGTTGACATGTTCAATCTCAATGGTTAAGACGTCAACTGTTTTTCCAAATGCATAAACATCTTCATAATTTTTGAAATCACCTTCCACAAATCGATTGGCAAATCTACCTGCAGGAAATTGAATATCTTTGTCCAAAATATCAATTGCAATATCCATATTCGCACCAGCCAAACACATCATCCGACCTAATTGACCACCACCAAGTACTCCCAATTTTTTAGTTAAACTACCCACTGACATTAAGATTATATGATTATTTAATGCAAAGCGAAAATAGCCAAAAACTTCCAAGTTCCAAAGGAACGATATATCCCCAAAATATAGCTTATACGTTTACGCCATTAAAGTTCCAAAGGAACGATATAATCTCAACAAATGGTGCAACCGTTTGAATAAAGCAAAGCCCCCCGTCACTCACGTCCTCCACACGCACTCACTTCGAAATTCAACATTCTGCAGTTCGATATTCTGCGGTTCATTTTTAGAATTTTTAACTCAACATCCAAGTTTCAAAACGCCCCAAATCGGTAAGCCCCCCCCACCAACTTGCGATGAGAGAGGCCGTCCCAAAAACTAGTCTTAAAGAAATCCCATTGGACTTCCCTAGTTTACAATCAATATCTTTGAATGCCAAGCAGACACGAGTC
>CALFWW010000177.1 GCA_937928575.1 uncultured Saprospiraceae bacterium
TCCCTGTCGTACTTGGTAGCAATAAGCCTGCTTTCTTTTTCTTTTTCGACATAATTATGTTTTTAAATTTCTAAAAATAAATTTGCCACACTTCAAGCTAAAAACTTCTCGTTTTAAAGGTAGTAAATATATTGAGATTGCGAATAATACGAATTAATCTAATCCTTTCAGATGCAATTCCAATTATGATAATTTATCTTCGATTTCATAGTATTCAGTAGACCAAATTTGTTCACAAATTCTTTGAACCAAATCTGATCTTTCCTGAATATCATTTCTTTTAAATTCTGGATGCGGTTTAAAATCCAATTCTTGAATGGCCTTTGAATTTAAGAAGTTTGGGTTTTTTTCATAAAAAGAAGTATGAAGAGTTTGTGCAAATGCATTCTGCTTGACATAGTGTTGAATTTTCACATCGTATTTGTGGCTACTGAAAGACTGATTTGTTCCATTGGGTAGTAGAATTAAAGCGCCAATATAGTTTCTCCAAATTTGAAAGTCAGCTTCTTTTTCAAATTCATTCTTATGTTCTTCAAATTTATTTCCCCAAATGTGTTCGATTTCAAATGGCCTGCCTTTTGGGTGATGATAAGATACATACGTGTAATCATTACCAATAAGTTTGTCTAAGTAGCTAGAAATCCGCGATAATAAATGTTTTACGAATTTTCTATTTTGTTTATGCAGTCCAAAATCATCGATAGCATCCCATTGTTGTTCTATGTCATTAGTTTCAGCGATTAAAATTTGTCCCAAATCATCTTGGGTTGAGTTCCTCATTTTCTTCATCAAATTAAACATTGTGTATTTGATAGAAGTTTGACCAAACTTTTTATAATTAATAGCTCGCCGAACAGTAAAGGTTTCAATATACCTGGAAACAAAATCAATTTTTCTAAAAATTGTTTCATCATTATCACCATAATTAATAGGAGACAATAACATCGGGTCTTGTAATGATTCAGCAATTCCCCAATGATTTATATAGTTCAAGTGAGGTGCTTTTTCGTTGTATGTGATTTGCATATCCCAAATCCTACAATACCATTTTACGAAGAATGGGAATTGATTGTTAAAAAAGTCAAAAAATTCATCTGAGGTATTAAGATTGAAGATTTTTCGATGGTTTTCTTTGAACCAATTATGAAAACGGGAACCTATTAATTCAAAATCTTGATTTTCGGATCCTGCTTTTCCAGGTCTTATACTTGAGGCATATTTTCCTCGAAACCATGCTTGAAAAAATGTCTGATCAGCATTCTCATTGTAGGTATGAAGCTTTATAATTTGGTCTTTCCAAAGGTCATTTATTTTCGTTCTTTGATCTTTGTCTTTGATTTTAGAAAGTACAAAACCTTTTAGCATTTCAGAAGGTGTCAGATTCAGCCCTCTATCATTCATTGTTTCGAAAATTGTATAGGCATTCTCATCTGAGTAAGCTTTGATTTGAACGATAACAACATTTTCAATTAACCAATCAATAAAGTAAGGCAACGCCTCTGTACTTAGTTCTTCAGGAAATGATTGAACAATATCATCATATCTTTCGACCATGTTTCTTACAGTTTCATCATCTTTTTCTGATGGGTCATAAATACCATTCTCAAATAATGCTTTCAGACAAGGCTGACGCGTTTGATCAGTCATATTAAACGACTTAACACCGAACTTTTCAGAAAAAATTAATTCACTTATTGATACTTTTTGATCATTCTCCTTTTGGAGGTGATTTAGATATATAAGCAATAGAGTTATTGAGGTAATTCTTTGTTGCCCATCAATTATTGACTTTTTACTATCGTCAGGATTTATACTAAAAACAACTGGACCTAAATAATAGCTTTGGTAATTACCTACTTTATTTCTTTCATCTTCCTTTTTGTAGGATTTCAAAAATGTGGTAGTTAAATCTTCAACTAGTAGTTTTATATGTTTTTCTTGCCAGCGATATTCTCTTTGAAAATAATCGATATAAAATTTTTGTTCTTTCAGCAACAATTTAATTGTAGTATCAGTAGCATCAATTTTATTTGCTAGATTTTTAGCCATAGGATTTTGTCTATTAATTTTTTTACATATTTAGATATAGAAATTTCGAGCGGCAATCTCATGTTTTACCTTACTCTATCACAACTCCTCAAATATAACAAATTTCAACATATATCCACCCAAACCCAAACTCATTAACAACCCACCTACAATCTCCAAAAAAAAACCAAAAAAAAGGCAGCGCTGACACACCACCCAAATATAAAAAATACAGATACCTAACAATAAAATCCCATACCCAACTATCACCCCTAAATCAAAATGACCAAGGCACATAAAAAACTACGAAGCCCAAAATTATCCTCATTAATTCCATCTTCATTATTATTTTCGACCGCACCAATTCCAATAGATCTGTAGGCTCAATTCCAAGTTTTTCACATAACCGTAATTCTATGACTCGGGTTTCAGAATTTTACTCATTTGGAAAAAGCAAACATTGCTCACAATCTGAAAACTTTAAATACAAGTAATTATTGAATCCTAGCTTTTTGAAGTAATTTCAAGGGAAGAAATAATTATACTGGTCTAAACACACTATTTATGAAATCATTTTCTCCTATTCTTGTTATACTGTTCTCGTGGAATTTGTTGATGGCACAAGTCGACTTCAATGAAACCAATCTAATCGATATCAACACAGGTTTGGATTCCCCAACTTCCGCATTCGCAGCCGACATCGATGGAGATGGGGACTTGGATATGTTAGCGACTTCAAGAGGGGATGATAAGGTCGTTTGGTATGAAAATTTGGATGGTCAAGGAGATTATGGTGTCCAAAAAATCATTTCATTTAATGTGGAAGAACCGGGTCATGGAATTGCACATGATATGGATGGAGATGGCGATTTGGATGTGATGGTATCGACCGTTGCCACTTCGGATTCCAGAATTTATTGGTATGAAAATCTGGATGGGAATGGGAATTTTGGTGTCCAACAATTAATTTACGATGACATTTATATCATCCAGAAAATTTATGCTTTGGATATAGATAATGATGGTGACATGGACATCGCAACTGGAGACACTGAAAATCATTTTTGGTTTGAAAACATGAATGGGCAGGGAACATTTGGTGCAAAACAAGACTTAACACCTACCTCAAATTTGAATATTCAAGATTTCGATTTTTTTGATATTGATAATGATGGCGATTTAGATATAGTAAGTTGTGCACTTAATCCTTTTTTTAATCAACCTGATGAAATCGTGTGGTTTATCAACGAAGATGGACAAGGGAATTTTAGTCCTAAACAATTAATTAGTGAAACGGTGGAAGCACCTACTGCAATTGATGCAACAGATATAGATGGGGATGGTGACTTGGATGTACTGACCGCTTCTTCTTCGAATGGAGATGTGGCATGGCACGAAAATGCAGATGGTTTTGGAATGTTTAATGACAAAGTAATTATCGATGGATTTGTGAATGCAAAAGAAGTGTTAGGAGTTGATGTGGATAATGATGGGGATCAAGATGTGATTGTTGGTTATGCTGGCGGAAATATCGTGTTATTTGAAAACACAGATGGACAAGGAGATTTTGAGGATACACCGATTTCTTTTATGCAAAGTTCAGCGGAACAAGTCATGACGGCTGATTTGGATAATGATGGAGACTTGGAAGTATATTCGACGGATGTAATCGGACATAGAGTCGCTTGGTATAATAATCTGGGTCAAGGAAATTTTGATTCCCAACAACAAATAACCGCAAATGTAACCGGTGTCATCAAAGTGGATTGTGCGGATATGGACAATGATGGTGACTTGGATATGGTGTCGCTTTCATTGGATTGGAGAGATAATAAAATTGCTTGGTATCCCAATATAGGAGATGGCGAATATGGAGATCAACAAATTGTTTTTCTGACTGCTGATTTGATGAATGATTTTGATTTAATGGATATGGACAATGATGGGTTTGTAGATATCGTTGCAACTAAAAATGGAATTGGTGATGAAATATTTTGGTTGAGAAATGATGGAGCTGGAAATTTTGAACATGTCGGAATTAGTTCAACAACGATTGCACGTGTCATTATTGGCGATGATTTCACTGGTGATGGCAACAATGATATATTAAGAGCTAATGCTAATTTTGTTGGCTTACATGTTAATATCGGAAATGGAAATGGCTGGTTTGATGGTGATCCAGTTGCTAATAGTTTGATTAGTATCGAGTCCATTTATGCTGCGGATATAGATGGCGATGGTGATCTTGATTTTGTGTCCGCTGCGAGTGGAGAAACCACCGTCGGATGGCATGAAAATGTAGATGGACAAGGAACTTTTAGTCCTCGACAAGCTATTTCAACAGAAGCTGGTGACGTGTATGATGTATATGCGTCGGATGTGGACGGCGATGGGGATATGGATGTTTTGTCTGCTTCGTATGGTCCGGCTGGAAAGATTGTTTGGTATGAAAATTTGGATGGACAAGGGAATTTTAGTGCTGAAAAAATAATTAACCTTAATGCAGAGGATGCCAGAGCAGTCCGTACTCAAGATTTCGATGGAGATGGTGATCTGGATGTCGTATTTGCTACTTCGAATGAGGTGGGTGGAAATATGACCGACAAGTTGGCCTGGCATGAAAACTTAGATGGGCAAGGAAATTTTGGAACCGAAAATATATTGTTAATGAACGAAGCTGCAGACGGGGTACGATCGATCCATGCGGGAGATTTTGATGGAGATGGGAGTGTAGATATAGCAGTTGCTGCTGAATCCGCTCACAAAATAGTTTTATTCGACAATGACGGTGTTTCCAACAATAAATTTACAGGACGAATTCGAAGAGATATTGATAGCAATGGTTGTGATGAAAACGACCCGGTAGTTCCTAATGTTTTAGTCGGTACGGTTAGTAGTTCTTTTAGTTCTACTTTTTCCTTAGACAATGGATTTTATCAAATATTTGTACCAGCTGGAAGTTATGATTTGCGATTGTATCAACCGGATTATTATGATGTGGATCCAAACTTATATTCACAAACTTTTAGTGGAACAGGTACTGTTGAAACCGTCGATTTTTGTTTGACACCAAATACAACAATCAATGATGTGAGCGTCATGATTGCACCATTGGAAGAACCAAGACCAGGTTTTGAAATGTCTTACGAATTAGTCTACAAAAATATCGGTACCGAAGTATTAAGTGGTTCAGCATCTTTAAATTTCGATGATCAACAACTGACCTTTCTAAATGCCACAGAGACACCCACTGCTCAATCTAACAATCAATTGACATTTGACTATACCGATTTGCAACCATTTGAAATCAGAAAAGTACAACTCGATTTTGAAGTGATGCAGCCACCGATTGTTGAGGCTGGTGATAGTTTAATACTGACTGCCAGTATAGAACCATTAGCTGGAGATTTTACCCCGAATGATAATTTCTACGAACTTAAAAATGAGGTTATCAATTCATTTGACCCCAACGATATTATTGTGTTAGAAGGGGATTCTGTTTCCATTCAACAAGTGGATGAATACTTACATTATGTGATTCGATTTCAAAATGTGGGAACTGCTTCGGCTATCAATGTAGAGATTTTGACATACTTGGATTCGAAGTTGGATGCGGAGAGTTTAGAGGTGTTGAGTTCAAGTCATTTTTTAAGGACGGAAGTTTTAAATACGAGCAACTACAATTTTATTTTTGAAAATATCAATCTTTCAGATAGTACCAGTAACGAACCTGCTTCACATGGTTTTTTAGTTTACCGAATCAAAATGAAATCTTTTGCCATTGACCCGGGAGATGTCATCAATAACAGTGCGGCAATTTATTTTGACTTCAATTCACCCATTTTTACCAACACGGTGTTTACTACTATTTTTGGTGAGCAGGATTCGGAACCACCGACGGCTATTTGTGCGGATGTAACGCTAGGTTTAGATGAGACAGGAAATAGAGATTTGTGGACATCGATGATTGATAATGGTTCGACAGACAATATTGGAATTGAAAATTACGCGTTATCGCAAAGTGCATTTAGTTGTGATGATATTGGTGAGACCACAGTGACCCTGACGGTGACAGATGCTGCTGGCAATACTTCCAATTGCACGGGAATCGTCACGATACTTGATGATGATGACCCGAATGTTGTGACACAAGATATTACGGTAGACTTAAACGGAAACCCCTCCGTAGTAGTGGCGCCTGAGCAAATTGATAATGGTTCGACCGACAATTGTGCCATCGAATTCCTGGAATTATCTGAAACTACTTATACTAATCCTGCAACCACGTCCGTAGTGTTGACAGCTACTGATTTTTCTGGTAACAGTTCATTTGCATCCGCGTTCATCACCATTATAAATACGGTGAGTACGGAAGATTTGGAACGGTATGTAACGATTGCACCCAATCCTGTTTTGGATGAATTGCAGATTGATTTGGAAAATTATGAATTGGAGTCAGTAGTTCTCTATTCACTTTTAGGCGAAGTGCTTTTAGAGAAAAATGAAACGGTTTTTGATATTTCAGAATTGGTAAGTGGGGTGTATGTTGTTATGGTGAAAGTTACTTCAGGGGAATCGGTGCTTCGCAAGATTGTGAAATTGTAATTATTATGTGTGGGTGCGTTGCATTGCAACGCACCCACACATAATTGCAACGCACTCACACAAATTAATTACTCTGCTGCCAATATATCTGCATTAATCTCTGCCAAATTCTGATTACGGGCTTTCTCGACTCTTGCCAATCGCTTCTGAAATTGCCCCATCGCATAATTGCTCAAATCGTTGACATCAATACCAAATGGAACCACTTCATATTGACTATAAGATTCGACGACAACTTGCATGGATGGCATCAACAGTTTATTCATTTGATCTTGAAATGCTTCCCAAACTTCAACTCCATTTTCAGCCACCAATCTTGAAATTAAATAGATACCATATGCAATGTGACGAGATTCATCTTGTTTCAATTTGCCGATAAAAGTTCTTAAGCCAGGCAAGATATTATGTCCATCCAAAACTTTATATAGACCATAGTAACCTGTTTCTGCTAACACTCCTTCTACAATCATGTTGTAAGTAGTAGATGCTCGGACTTGGTTGATCGGACTCGGATCATCAATTAAAGCATTTAAAGCAGCAGGCAACAATTCATTAAAAATTAATTTGTAAGAAGGTACATGTAAAGTTTCGTGCGCAGTTTTACCAAAAGAAGTTACTTCCGAAATAAATCGGTTAAAGCCATCTACATGCTTTGCTTCTTCCCACAAAAAGCTAGTCAGAAACATTTCCTCTTCCAATCTTCCTTCTTTGGCAACTGCCATGATAAGTGGAAGTAAATCTAAGGTCACTGCTTCTTCACCTGCCTGAAATTGAGAAATGGCTTGCATTAAAAACTTAGCTTCATTCTCATTCAAATTTTCGAAATCCTTTTTGTCTTTTGAAAAATCAATATCCGCTGGATTCCAAACTCCGTATATTTTAGCTTTTTCCCACAATCGCATGGGTAAACTATTTCTGTCTAATCCGGTTCCATTGGTTGTTTGGTATGTCGTTCTCATTTTCTTTGGGTCTATATTTTATGAAATAAGTGAATTGAGCTTTAATCGCCTCTAAAATTAATAATATTAATTAAATGGTAAATCTAGCGTCTTCGTAAAACTGGACAGTTAATCGATTCAATTATACAATTCATCTTTCTAAAGATAAAAACCTGAAATTTCACCTTCAAAAGGAACGTTGTTTAATAGTAAGTCAAACTTTATTTCCAGTTCTCGTAAACATACCTCATTCTTCAATATTTCAACGGTTCCAGAAGCTTGGTCTAATGGACTACTTATCTCATCTAAATTAAAGTAAAAATTGAAGCCATCTGGTTGCTGGTTATTTGTAAAAGTATACACTCCAGCTTGAATGTCTTTTGGAAAAAGTATTCGTAGCGATTCTGAATAATCTTGGCTATCTAATGCAAATCCAATTTTTAAATTTCCATAAGTGGAATTGTAATTATTTAAAGCTTGGCTTCTCAGGGGTTTCCGTTCTCCGTTGACAAAAATATTATAAACATCTTTATATTCGCTAACTTCATAGTTAACTGCAAAAGTGCCATCCCCGAAAAAACTATCTTCAGAAGCACTTCCATCATAAGACACTTCAATAATACGATCATCATAACTATTTACATGAACATTGAAGGTATCTCTTGGTGGATTTTGACCATAAACATCTGAATAATATACGGACTGGATTCCTGGATAGTACATCAAATAATTGCTCCCATTTACGGTCAATTGTTTGTCGATTTCACTCAAATTCGCCATCCGAATCTCAAGTAATTTTTCATCATTTTGAGCAGAAATAAAAAGTCGGTCTTTTGGTCGATTATAAATAGCAACAACATCATTAGTGTTGAATGCTAAATCATCGATAGTCATCGAAACATGAGATATATAAGGCTCCTTATTTTTAGAACAGTTTAAAAATAATAGCAAACATATTGTTGTAATTATTATTGATATGTTTTTCATCAAAAGTTTTTTATTTCAAACTGAGTTTTTTTAAACAAATAATTATGCAAAATTTAGGAATATAGCCTAATAAATTCCATATCTTTTGGCAAAATACTAAGAATTATGAAAAACTAAACGAACATGCAGATATTTTAGCAATCAAAAAATTATGACGCTATCATTGTCGGTTCAGAAGCAGGAATGCAGGTTTAGACGCTAGCCGATGCAGCAAAATAGGTATTGAAGATTTAGGCTGCCAAGGCAATTGACCAAATACTTGGGATGGGTGTCATATGATGATTTTAAAAGAATATGGATTAGCTTACAAACCTGAATGGATTGCCAAATGTGTCGAGAACAATAAAAGAAATGAGCTGGCAGAATGGTATGAAGTTGGTAATCTGTTGACGTAGTTGTTTTGTTATTTATTGAAAAATTGCACACTAATATTGAAATCAATCAAGACCATGAAAAAACATAATAGACGAAATTTCATCAAGAAAACTTCTTTATCAGCAGCGGCATTGGCAACTGGATCAATGATGGCGAGTGCTGAAATTGTGGAGACTCCCAGATCGAAAAATAATAAATATATGGGAGATTTTGCAGCACCAAAACTTGCAAATATTAGAGCAGCATTTATAGGAGTCGGAAATAGAGGTGGAGATCATCTCAAGTTTTTTGCTGGACTACCAGGCACAGAAGTAGTTGCCATTTGTGATTTGTATGAAGATAAAGTGAAGGAAAAATTGACATGGATTCCAAAATCAGTAGGACCGGATCGACATCAAAATATTGCCGAATATTATGGTGATGAAAATAAATGGAAGGTCATGCTAGATGAAGTCAAACCTGATGTTGTGTTCATCGCGACCAATTGGAACAATCATGCACCGATGGCAATTGAATCTATGAAAAAAGGAGCACATGCATTTGTTGAAGTCCCATTAGCGGTCACCTTGGAAGAGATGTGGGCTTTGGTCAACACTTCAGAAAGCACACAGAAACATTGCATGATGATGGAAAATGTCAATTATGATCGAGATGAATTGATGTTTTTAAATATGTGCCGTCAAGGTATTGTTGGAGAATTACTACATGCGGAGGCTGCTTACATACATGAGTTGAGATGGCAAATGGCGGATGAAGAACGGGGCACTGGATTCTGGAGGACGGGTCATTATGCCAAGAGAAATGGAAATTTGTATCCTACACATGGCTTAGGCCCAGTTGCACAATACATGAATTTGGCGAGAACGGATGATAATTTCGAAACCATCGTTTCTTATTCAACTCCTGCTATCGGTCGCAATGATTATGCACAAAAAAATTATGGAGAAGACCACAAATGGAATCAGCTGGATTGGAAAGGAGGTGATATGAATACATCCATTATTAAAACAACTTTAGGTCGCACCATCATGATACAATGGGACGAAACAAGTCCAAGACCTTACACCCGTCACAATTTAATTCAAGGTACAAAAGGAATTCTCGCTGGTTTTCCAACAAGAGTCGCACTTGAAGGCGGGGTAGAAGGAATCACGGATAATCATCACCGATGGGTGCAAGGAGATAAGTTGGAAGCGCTTTATGAAAAATTCGATCATCCTTTATATAAACGACTCAATCAAAAAACAAAGAATAGCGGACATGGTGGTATGGATGGAATGATGGTGTATCGCATAGTAGAGTGTTTACAAAATGGGTTACCTTTGGATCAAAATCTATATGAAGGTTGTTTTTGGTCGGCGGTCAGTCCGTTGAGTGAAGCGTCAGTTGCTAATGGTGGTTGGCCGCAGAAATTCCCTGATTTTACACGTGGAGATTGGAAGAAGACGATGCCTTTGGGGATTGTGAAGTAATTTAGGACTTGAAAATTGAATATCGAATATGGAACAAGCCTGTCTGACTGCTGTCAGAGCAGACAGGGAATTTCGAATTTCGAAGTGAGCACGTAAGGAGTACGCGAGCCCACACCGCTTTGATCCACGTCCTACACTTCGAAATTCGATATTCTGCGGTTCGATATTCGATATTCAATTTCAGTGTTCGATATTCGATATTCAACACCCTTTATCCAAAAGCGCCAATACTTCCCCAAATACTTTACTAACCTCCGCTTCCATAACAATAAGTTTCCCATCCAAACTAAACGCCAATTGCTCCGCATGCAACATCATGGTAGTCATTTCAAATTTTTCCTTCCACAATTTATTTTGCTTATTACAGCCATGTGGTCGATCTCCAATAATGGGATGCCGAATGTGTGCAAGATGTTTGCGTAACTGATGAAACCGACCAGTCTCGGGTTTTAATTCCACCAGACTATATCTAGAGGTAGGAAATTTCCCAAAAGGAAGATTGATTTCAAAATGCTGAAGGGTGTTGAAATGAGTGATAGCATCTTGCGTTTTCTCATTTTCAGTAAGTGGATAATCAATCGTCCCTGATTTAGGAGTATGTCCTCTAACAATAGACTTGTAAATTTTGGAAACTGATCTTTCTTGAAAAAGTTGTTGTACTTTTGAATTGAATTCTTTAGATTTTGCAAATAGTAAAACACCAGAAGTTTTGCGATCCAAACGGTGAACCGGCCATACCAGCTGATTGATTTGATCTCGTAGCATTTGTACTGCAAATTCCGTCGCATCAGCCGCTATCTTTGAGCGATGTACCAATAGACCATGCGGTTTATTGATTGCAATTAAGCCATCATTTTCAAAAATTATTTCTAAAGATTGGAAGTGGGTAGTCACAATGGTAATGAATCGAATTATTTTGTAAAGCTATTGAAAAATTTACAAAATAAACGATTCTATAAACCAGTGAGATAGATAAGATTAAACTTTACTTACTTTGACGGCAACTGGACCTTTTGGACCACTACCAATTTCAAAAGTAACTTTGTCATTTTCTTTGATTTCGAAACTCAAGCTATTTGCATGAACGAAGAAACTTTCTTTAGTAGCGTTGTCTACCAAAAAGCCATATCCTTTTTCAGTGTTGAAAAACTTGCAGAAGCCCGTCTTCACAAAACTTACTTTTTCTTCATCCCCTTTCTTAGGAGTACTGATAGCAATCATGCTTGCGTCAAATTCTTTTTTCTTCTTGGTTGGATCTGGTGGTGTTTCGGTAAGGTTTCCATCTTCATCCATGTACATGAATTCGATTTTCTTTCCACCATCTTCATTTTTTCTAGCCTCTTTGCGAGCCAATTTGTCTTTTCTTCTTTTTTGTCGTTTCTTTTCGCGTTCTTTTTTATTAAAACTATCCGCCATTATTTTGGTTTAGGTTAAAAATATTGTTGAGCATCATTCAGTTTTAACAAAAGTTTATGCCATAAACGATCTCGTAAATTGAAATTAGCTAATTGGCAACGAAGGTAACTTTTTTCAATCAAGCAGTTGCATAATTTGAACTTTTCCTTTCGCTGTTATCAATATCAATGCATTTTAAGTAGTATTAGTTCATTTTTTTTTGAAAAACGTATTAAAAATTTAGAAACTAGATGAAATTCTACTTTTACTCATTTCTCACCATACTTTTCTCATCGCTTTTGACCGTAGCTCTGATGATATCCAATACTTCATTTCTTTTTTCGAATTGAACGTAATGACCACATCGGTCGAATTTCTTGAGATTGGAAAAGGGCACTACTGATTTAAATTTCGCTCCTTCATCAGGTCTTGCTGTTTCATTGGTACCACCCGTCAATACTGTAATAGATGTGGCTGGATCAATATCTTTGTATTTTTCAGCAACCGATTTTAGATTTCGATCATAGTTGTTGCGCTCATTGGAGGTTGCATAAATAACTTTGGGTTGCAACCAGAGATTCAATCGCTGATTTACAAATTGATCTGCTTGTTTTCCTTGTAAGCCAACCAACAATTTGCGTATCCCTTTTTCAACCAGTCTGGGTCCTAATGTATATTTAGATAACAATGCATTTCCTTTTCCTAATATCGGTATGGTATTTAATTTCAAAGTAGGATCAACCTTATGACCAAAGAGTGGAGAATCGATGATCATGAATTTTGAATCGCTGGAAAATTTTCTAGTAGCCATCATATTTGCAAGAATAGATCCACCATAAGAGTGTCCAATAAATAAAGGAGTTTGTAAATTAAGCTGCTTTACGAGCGCTTCAACAATAGCTACATTTTGGTCAATGGTATACTCACAGTTATTTGCAGAACTATAACCAAAGCCAGGTCGATCATAAGCAGTCACCCGATTTGTCAATGCTAAGGAATCAAATAATGGTTCCCAATCTTCAATGGAGCCAGGTGTCCCATGGATTAATAATATATCGGGTCCACTTCCTTTTTGTAGCATCCGCAATTGCTCATTAGCAACGGAAAGGAATTGATAACTAGATGATTCTTGCTTTACGTTTCCAAAATCTGTGTGTCCGATAATGATTGCAAACAATAAAATTACAATTAGAAAAACAAAAGTGGATTTTAGGAATTTCAGGAAAGTTTTCATAGAGGGAATGCTATCTAATGAAGAATATTTGTAAGTCTAAAAATAGCTTTAATTTACTTTATTTATTTCCAAAATCCGATCCAACCGAATTTCAAGGTCGCTCAGCATAATGAGGTACTCTTCTTTGTCCCGGGTGACCAGATTTTTTATAGTTGAAATCAAGGTGTGTTTTTGTTGAGATGGATCTAAATAAATAACCTTCACCTGATTTTTTCGCATTGCAAATATCTCAAGTGTGTCATAAAAGTCACAACTAACACAAGTATATGGACGATCGGTTTTCATTTCTAAATTTCCTTTTTATTAAAAAATTCAATTTGTATAAGTTACGCTAAAACGGATGTCTTTCAAAACACAAATTACAATTAATTTTTTGATGCACGAGCGCAATTCAAGTTGGACTAAAAAAAAGGTGACCCGTCTTTTAATCGAATCACCTTTTTCGTTTGAGATAGCAAATATTTATTTTATCTCATAATATTGATTTTGTAACTTCTTTGTTGATTATCGAAATTAACCACAACATAGTATAAGCCAGATGGAATCTTGTAATCTTCAAATGAAAGGGTAGTGGTGTGTTGGCCAGCGTTGTAATTTCCACTAATAGACTCAAAATCCAACATTTCTTTTCCGATTGTGGAATGCATGGATATGTGTACATTCATTGACTCCTCCAATTCGAAATTAACGGTTAAGAAATTCTTTGCTGGATTTGGAAAAACTTTAAAGTCGTAATCAGAAAATGTTGTCTCAATAGAAAGAGGATCTGCATATACTGCAATTAGTGTATCTGCTGCAGCAAATGAAATCGTGCCTTCTTGACTTGTTTCATCCGGAAATATGATGTTACCAGAAGTGCTCTCCCAATGACTAAAAACATATTGATCTTCAAATGGTGTAAACAATTTGGTTTTGATTAAATTATCCATTCCTCCAAAGTAATCGCCCGTCCAAGGAAATTCTTCGATATCTAAAGTGTTGAAATCAATTTCTGCGACACCGTCAGGTTCTACCAATAACGTAACATTGTACGGTCCAGACAATTCATCATAACATTCCAACATTCCATCATCGAGCAAGGTGCAACGCTCATTGACAAAATCTTTTAGGTCATCTACATTCTCCTCCCATTCTTCCATGGATCCTCCCCATCGCTCAATTTGACGCGGCATTTCTGGTTCAATGACCGCCAACATTCTATCCAATGTCTCATTCATATTTTCACATGAATAAACGGTGTTCATCATATCCGCATATCTGGAATAATACAACTGCTTGAAAGTCTCATTTTCATCTAGCAATTTCAAAAATAACTTGATGTGTTTTCCGACATTCCCATCAATACCTTCCGGTCCGGTTTGACTGAAATTTTCATTTGGGAAAAAGACATCCATGAATTGTCCAATCTCCTCGATATCACAAGCAACCGCATCGGGATTGGTGTTGGGTACACCACTATAATTAATATAATAATCAAAAGTCGCATCTAAATCCCACAACATGTAGCCCCATTTTTTGTGGTCACCCTCTGGATTTCTTCCACGCCACCAACCAGTATTGTAATTCATCCAATCCGAAGCGACAACCGTCAGATTCACAATCATATAGTCAATCATACTCAGCATATTGATACTATCTGAAGCGATCTCGTAATTGGCTGGGTCACTCATATCATTTTCCAAAATGAAATCACGAATACCTCTCCATTCTTGTAATGCTGGAAGGCCACCATATTCTATTTCCGTATCTCCCCATGTTGACAAATATTGAATATCGTATTTTCCTTGATCATAATACTCATCCGTATAATCATGGTCAACAGGACGTTCCCGCATTCCATAAACACCCCAGTAATTTCCATTTAGAAATAAAATCACTCTTTCAACAGCACGCGTATCCAATTTCATTCCACCTTCCCTTGACAATTCTTGCACGTATTCATCACGTATATGACAACTTCCTTGATGTGCCCAGTCATTGATGGCTGGATAATTATCATCTCCCGAATTTCTAAACATAAATTTTTGGTACTCATTTCTATCAGAATATGAAAATAAAGGTGCATCCACAGCTTTGGAGTAACCCATTTCATCTCTCGATATCCAATCCAAACTTCTGTGATCTAATGCCCATGAATCTTGGCCATGGCGATTGAGACTCCCATAGGAAATTGCTTCCCTTTCTTTGTTTACATTGAAATATTCTAAAGAACCAATCGGAATTAATTCTCCTTGACCACCAGCCAATTCAAGTACATCTTCTGCACCAACAGAAAAGACAGCCAATGAAAAATCTTCATCAATAAAATAGGTGTTGAAAACTATTTTTCCTGGCAACACATCTGGATCGTTGCTATAAGCTCTTGCCTTAAGGACTTTAGTTGTGATGACATTAGCAGGTGTTGTGAATTCTACAGAATTTTCAGTAGGGTCATGTCCAGTGGCCGTCCATCTCAATACGGAATTCGGTTCATTATTAATCATCGAAACGGATTGAGTTCCTTCATAAAATCCAGCTGCCAAATCCATAGATGGAGTGGCTGTATAACGGCTGTATTTTGGAGAAGCAATGTTAGAAGTTCCGTAAGTAGGTTCTGTGCAAATTTTCCAAGTAGGATCACCATCCATTTCTCTACAACGAGAATGTTCGACCAAAGTCAGCTCCAATTCATGTGATTCCAAAACGGTACCAGTTGCATCGGAAAGTACAATTCCATCACCGGGTTTGGTCTGAGTTAATTTAAAATTGGTGTGATATTCATTGTTGACAAATTTATCTCGACCAGAGCATGAAAAAACAAGAAATCCGTTTGCTGGAATAATCGTACCTGCTGGAATTTGATATTTAGTTGGGTTATCAAATTTATCAGAAATATACCATCCACTAATATCTACATCAACGGCATCTATATTCGCCAATTCAATCCAATCTTCCGTTTTTCCAAAACCATCAACAAAGCTGTTGAGATTGGAAGCGGAATATTCATTGACAACGACTTGTGCTGGCAATAAAAAAGAAGCAAAAATAAATGCTAGAAGAATGAGTAATGACTTATTCATAAAATCAATTTTTTGTTAAGATGAGCATTTTAATTTA
>CALFWW010000178.1 GCA_937928575.1 uncultured Saprospiraceae bacterium
TTTTATTGAGATTAAGGCGGAAAACGCAGACATAGCCTTAGTTACGGCGAGCCTGCCTGACTGCGCCAAGCAGACAGGGCTTTCCAACGCAGATATCAGTAAAATTTTCTCATAGATATCCGCAATTATAGAGTATTATTTGTATAAGTGTTCGACTGATTCCTCCTGAAAGGACACCCGCAAAATGGATTTTGTTGACCCCAGGAAGATGCATAGCACGACCACCTTGATTTGCCAAATAACTAGGTATAACTCCGTATTCACTTTCGTTTTAAATCTATATATTATTTACATTCCTTCTGATGCTAGCGATATCTTCTTTTATATGTTTTATATCACGAAGTAGGTTGTCATTTTCATCTTTAATTCATCAAATTGGTTACTCCATTTTTTAGCTGCTTTTGCAATCTGCCGCACATAAAAAAATATGAAAACGAACCAGATTATTGTTGCGAGATAGAATATGATTGCGAAGGTTATCATGCTATACATAGTGTAGTTTTTTAATTATCATTTATTTGGAAACTAAATATAACAATTATATTACGAAACCTACCTAACTTGATATTCGAATATGCTAACAAATTCCTTCTCTTTAGGATATAGCCGACTGCTGATTGTTAAATTACCACGACTCGGTTGAATGGTGCCTGTATAAACATTTCCAATATTCACCAATTTTGTCAAAGTACCATTGTTATTGAAAATGATTTGTGCTGCTTCTTCACACTGGATTTTGAAGGTGTAATTTCCACTAGAAGATAGTGTTTTGTTCAATTCCGCTTTTATAACTTTGATGTCATATTCTAAGTTCCATGCTTTCGGCAATGTCATGTTAGGATTTGATTTGGACTGCTCCATAATATCTCTTGCAGAAATACCGAGTTGAAACAACCCAGGTTTCGCAATAGGCAATTGTTCAAATTGAGTTTTTGAAATTGGATCGGAGATGTATTGATGTTTTTTATTCGAGGGCAAATGTTTGAATAAAAATTCATGAGGATCGGTATCAAAATAATAGGGATCATATTTATCCACCGTCTGTAATCGACCACCGATTTTTTTTCCATAACCAGCACCCCACGTCACATCCACTAATTTCCAACCACCATTTAGTTTGACTGCATTCCAAGCATGATCTGCTTTGGCGATTTTAGTGCCTTGTTGATAGCCGTAGCCTTTTGGATAACCTTCAATTCTGATCGATTCAATTCCTAATTCTTTGCAAACTTTGTTGAACAAATTACAATACCCATTACATACTGCTTTTCGCGTTTTTAATACCGTTTCAGCACTTGTTTCTTTCACATTCCCTCGATTAAAAGCAGCATCATCATAACTGATATTATTAGCAATCCAACTGTAAGCCAACGCTGCTTTTTCATAATCATTAGACGCACCTCGTGTAACAAAATTGGCCAAGTCCTTTACGGTTTTGAAATTTCTTTGTCCATTACTAAATGTCGATTGGAGTTGTTCTGTATTCTTTTTGGAGTCAATTCTTTCACTTGAATCAGCGCTGGAATTTGTCTGGGCTGTTTCTGCAGTTTCTATGGAGCAGCTAGTAAAAAAGCTAAAACTGCAAGTAAGGTAAATCAAGAGTACTAAGTATTTCATATTTGTGTTTGTATTGTTATTAACTATTTTGGCGCAAATGAAAGTTTTGGATTAAGCCAACTATATCTCTAAATCCAACAAGTTGCGGAGGACGTTATTTAACACATAGCTCACATTAGAAACATATAAAAACATAGTTCTTGCTTCGTGAAAGCTATTTAAAGATTTTTCAAGAAACAAGGTTCTTTGTGTTTCTATATCTCTTTATGATCTATGTGTTAAAAATACGTGCTCTTTGTGTTGCACAACTTGTCTTTTCTGTTAAAAAAATCACCTCAACAACTTCAAAGCCTCCCGCCGACTCAAATTAGACAACTCCGTCCGCTCAACAAAATCAACTACCCAATCAGCATTCACCCGACTATGACTCCTCAAAATCCAACCAATCGCCTTGTTAATAAAAAACTCTTTGGTTCCCAACAATCGAGAGATAATATTTTCTAACAATGCAACATCGAGTTTATCTTTATATTTCAACTGAAAGAGTAGGGTAGAACGTTGCAACCAAATATTTTTAGAATCCAACCATTTTTCAACGGTAGGTTCAATTTGTTCAGGAAACTTTTTAAAATAAGGACCGACCAAATTCGAAGCAATAAAATCGATGGTATCCCACCAGGATTTGTTGACAATCATATGTTCTAACAATTCAATGTCGGATTTTTCAAATTGCTTAATATACTTTTGTGTCAATTCTTGCGCAAAATAATAATACTCTCTTTGTGGTTTTTTCCAACAAGTTTTTACGATTTTTTGCAAGTCTTTTTTTGGAGGCAAGAATGCTTTTGCCAAAAACGGTTTTAGAATTTCTCTTCGTTGTGGTGATGTCAATCCATAGTATTCAAATTGATCCCGCATGTATCTTTTTTGATCGATTGCCTTGGTTGGATTGGCCGCATTTTCGAATTCTGAGGTGAGCGTATCAAGATATTCCATGGTGCGTAAGTTAAGGAGAAGGGTAGGATTTTGGGAATGAGAGCACAATTTTTTTAAGTGGTCATTAAGTCTTTGCACTACATACTTGAAAAAGCTTGCAAAAAACAAACAAAATTTTGGATTAAACCAATTGAATCTCTAAATGCGACAGGTCACGGAGGTCGTTATTTAACACATAGCTCACATTAGAAACATAGAAAAACATAGTTCTTGTTTCGTGAATGCTATTTAAAGATTTTTCAAAAAACAAGGTTTTATGTGTTTCTGTGTCTCTTTATGGTTTATGTGTTAAAAACACGTGCTCTTTGTGTTAAATAAAAAAGGCCTCCGAAAATCAATCCGAAGGCTTTACCGTATTTATGGTTAGAATTAAATCATTTCAACTTGAAAGAAACACCTGCTGAGAATCCCATTCCTAAAGAATTTGATTGTACATCGTAGTTCAATCCTTTAAAGGGAATTGCTAAACGATATTTTGCATTTAGTAGATTGGTTGCTGCAAATTTCAAACTAGTTCCTCCTTTCAATTGGTGAGAGAAGTTGTAGTCTAAAGTTGCTCTTGGCATTTCAAAAATATTTGGAGTACCACCGAAGGTTACAAAAGCAATTCTTGGTCCTACCATATTGAAGACGATATTGCTTTTTGTACCTTTTTCATTATCATAACCTATCATTCCATTGATAGAGAAAGGTGCTTGTCCGTACATCGAACGTGTAGCGGAAGCGTCCGGGTTAGTTCCTCTAATGTGCGCTAATTCTGATGGGTCGATATCTGTGGTGGAGTATACATAGGTTGCATTCGTTGCAAAATTAAATTTATTAAGTGCTGGTGCGATGAATCCAAGTCCTTTTCTGAATTCTAACTCTACTCCTGCGACTTTTGCATTGTCTACATTTCTGAACGTGTATTCACCATTGACAGCTTGTGGATTGTAAGTTCTTTCAATTGGATTTTGGAAATCTTTGTAGAACAATCCAACTGAGATCATTTCTTTTGATTTAGGATAAAATTCCCATCTTAAATCAGTGTTAGTGATTAATGTTCTTTTCAAATCAGGATTCCCGATCGTGATAAAACCACCCATGAAATCAAATGTTTCAACTGGTGATAATTCTCTGAAAGTCGGTCTTGCCAGCGTTCTGGAAACTGCTGCACGGAACTTCATTTTTTCATTGACGGTGTAGTTTAAATTCAGTGCTGGAAGGAAGTCTAAATTATCAAGTATATTCGTATTGCCATCTAAAATTTCATACTGTCTCAACTTATCTTCACTGAAAGTTTCAAATTGTAAAGTGGTCTTTTCCATTCTCATCCCTGCTACTAATTCCAACTTAGAAGTCAATGGTAATTCGGTCATCACATATGCGGCAGCG
Organism: uncultured Saprospiraceae bacterium; assembly: GCA_937928575.1. Taxonomy (GTDB): domain Bacteria; phylum Bacteroidota; class Bacteroidia; order Chitinophagales; family Saprospiraceae; genus CALDGQ01. The sequence continues at coordinate 3,928 of CALFWW010000178.1, forward strand.
ACTTGTTGGGCAGCGTCATATTCATTGGCAGGATCATACCCCTCAGAAACGAAAGTTCCATTTCCTTCAGCATTATACATAGATTCTGTATCTGAATAAGTAAGTATGTTTTCAGAATCGAAAAAGGAACTTACATCTCCATCGAAGAAACGAGAATTAGCATAATCAAAAATGAATTTATTTTCTCTGTAAGTTCTAGTTTTAGCTAAATATGCACCTCCGACTTTTAATTTAGAAGTCAATCCACTCCATTGTGCATATGGTAAAGTGAAGTCGATCTTGTTATCCAAATTAATTTCATTCATATCACGGAAATATCTTACTGGAAGACGGTCACTTGAACGCTTTAAGAAGTATCTTCTGTTGTCATCCGGTCCTACATATCTGTACGTGAAGAAACGCAAATCTGGTTCTTCCTGTCCTGATAAAGTACCCGCAGATTTCCATTCTAAGGTTGCATCATTCAAACCACCAAAAGTATGTTTTCCACCAATTTGTGCAGTGGACATGGCTCTTTCCAAATATTGTAGCGATCTGGTATTATATCCCTCGTCTGGATCATCTTTATGCTTGACACCATCTTGAATACGAGTAGAAGAAGTTCCACTTTGATTGTGCATTAAACTAAACGAAATTTTATTGTTATTATTTAATTTCAAACCACTGTTTAGCATTGCTCCCCAAATAACATTTTCGGTACTTCTCACATCTGAAAATTGAAACTGCCTGCTCAATCTATCTACATTATCATATTGTCCAGTCAAGCTATAGTCACCTGAAATGCCGTCGTCATAACTATTGTATTTGTGAGAATAATTGACACTTGCATTAAATCCGAATTCCTTTCCGAGTAAATTTTTAGTATTTCCAACAGAAAAGGAGAAACCGTGATTGGGTAAGATTTTCTTGGAAGCGATATCAAAATTATTGGCAAATGCAGTCGTCTGATTGGTCAACTCATTGGCTTGTGCTTGATCAATTCCTGATCCACTAGCTTGTGCAGGTAAAATAGTTGCACCTTGAATGCTTGCTGGAATGGCTCTGGTCCCATCTTCAATTCCCAACCAATCCGTTGAACCACTTTCATGACCAATAAAGGTGGTACCAATATGAGTATTGGTATTGATTCCAGTAGTGATTGAACCAGTGATTTCAAATTCTTCCGGAAAATTCTTGGTTGCAATATCAATTAATCCACCTGTAAATTCACCCGTCAATTGAGGAGAGAAAGTTTTGTAAACGATGATATTATCCACCATGGAAGTAGGAAAAATATCCATTTGAACAGCATTTCTATTCGGATCCAATCCAGGAATAGAAGCTCCATTTAAGGTAGTCTTACTATATCTGTCTCCCAATCCACGAACATAAATATATTTTCCACCTTGTACTGTAACACCAGATACACGTTTTACTGCTGCCGCGACATCACCATCACCGCTCTTAGAAATTTGAGCAGAAGAAACACCATCCAGTACTTGACTTGAGTTCTTGATCATTGCCACTACAGCACCTTCCGAATTGGTTATTTTTTTACCGCTGACTTCTACAACTTCCAAAGCAACCGCAGATTCACCCAATTTGACATCCAACTGAGTAGTCTCGTCCGCTTTCACCTCAACTCCTTCTTTGACCACTGTTTCAAAACCGATGTATGAGATTTCGACAATGTAAGCACCAGGTTCTAAATTCTTGATAGTGTAGGTTCCATCAAGTTCAGTAGACGCACCGATTCCGGTTCCTTGGATCATGACATTTCCGCCAATGACTTCAAAACCACCATCCGCCTCTGTAATAGTTCCAGAGATAGCGCCAGTTTGACCAATTAATAGCATAGGAAAAGAAAGTGCAAAAGCAAGGAGTAATAAGACATTTTTCATAAGAAAAACTAGTTTAAATGATTTAATTCTACTCCAAAGATGGGTTTGTAGGGTTATTTGATTGTTACCTGTATATTAAGTTAATGTTAAGTTGGAGTGGGGGCTTGGAGATGTGAGGACTTTAGTACGCATAGTAACCCATACCTGTATCAACTCCGTTGAACGTCCTGTCCCTTCTCTAAGGAAAAGAAAATGGAAAGGGAGCACGTGAGTGTGTGAGCTCGCGTACTCCACGTACTCCCGTGCTCCCCTTCCATTTTTTGAAAAAACCTTTTTCGAAAAAGGGAAGGGACGTTCGATCCTGAATTTTCGGGATGGATACAGGGATGGGTTACCACGCCTGGACGATAAAAATCTCTAATTACCGCTAATCTTAATCATGTCAGTAGCACTGATATCATGAAAAATACAATTTTCAATCTTTATAATTCTGGCATCAAATTGAGCATAAGAATCCTGATCTTGACCTGGTAAGTATTCAATATCGATTCCTTTGCCATAGCCCGAAAATATACTGTTATGATATTCGCCACCAGCATTGTCTCTGAAGGTCAGCGCACGACTGGTAGATGCACCAATTGAAGTGACATTGAAGAAAATAGGGGTGGCATATGGCATAGCGGTTTCTGGATCTGTCCCTCCATCATGTTCTCCTCCACGATCTGCCTCATTTTCATCTTGGTGAACAATAACCCACTGATTTAGACCACGATACCCTTCATCATAATCTAAAGCATCATCTGCACAATAAGCTGAGATTAAATATTTTGCATTGACTGTGCCACCGAACCACTCAATTCCATCGTCATTATTTCCAACTATTTCTACATACTCGATAGTCGTACCTGCACCGACACCACCTAGTGTCAAACCATTGATTTCATTGTCTGCACCAATGTTCGTTCCGCCATGACGAATAGAAACATATTTTAAAATACCGGAGTTATCTAAATCATCCGTTCCACCATAAGCTCCACGTGGTTCGGAAGTAGGGATTCCTTCTATTTGACTGGTGCCAGGTGAAGAATTAAGTGAAGCATTTCCGAGAATAATCAATCCGCCCCACTTGCCACGAGTAGTGGCTGGTGTGTTTCCGGCATCCCCTTCAAAAGTGAATACAATGGGTTGAGCTGCTGTTCCTTCCGCTATGATTTTTCCTCCTTTTGCAACGACTAATGCAGATGCATCCTCTTCTTGACCGGCCTTCGCTTGGATGATGGTCCCTGGTTCAATCGTCAAAGTTTGTCCTTCATTTACATAAACGAATCCATCTAAAATATAGGTCATATTATTAGTCCAAGTGACAGTTCCGGTTCCGGAGCCATCATCTGAAATCTCAACGAAACTTGCAATTGGCAATGGATCTGAATTTAAATTTCCTGCTACCAATCTTGAATAAAAAGACCACCCATCATACCAAGGAGTCGTACCTGGCTCGATAGCGCCTTTGTAGGAAGTGTTGGTCATCCCTACAGGTGCCGCTGAAACATTGGTTCCTAAATCTCCCGTTGGTTCAATGGTTCCTGTCGAAAAAACCGGGTCTCCAATTGCATTTCCATCAGCTGCAAATCTTGCTGTTGCGGCCTCTTGTGCTAGATCAACTTCGGTTTGTTCATCTGTATCGAAAGGGTCGATATCGTCTCCACAAGAAGTCAGCGTAAATACACTTATTGCTAAACAAAGGAAAAAGAAAAGGTAATGCTTCATGATTAGGTTTATTTTTGACAAATTCATTTACTACAAAAGAAACCTTATTATCTAAAGATAAGGTTAGGGCAATATTAATTTAATGTTAACTGTGCATTGAAATTTTAAATGCTTAACTTTATATCCCGTAATGAGTTGATAGAATTATAAAGAAATTGAATGACTAAGTATATTTTTGTTACGGGCGGTGTTACCTCATCTTTAGGCAAAGGTATCTTTGCAGCTTCTCTTGCCAAATTACTGCAAGCAAGAGGATTTAAAGTAACGATTCAAAAGTTTGACCCCTATATAAATGTCGATCCCGGCACACTGAATCCCTATGAGCATGGTGAATGTTTTGTGACCGACGATGGTGCAGAGACAGACTTGGATTTAGGACATTATGAAAGATTTTTGGGTACACCCACCAGTCAAGCGAATAATGTAACGACTGGTAGAATTTACCAAACTGTGATTAATAAAGAGCGTGCTGGAGATTATTTGGGTAAAACCGTTCAAGTAGTTCCACATATAACTGATGAAATAAAGCGACGTGTTTTGTTGCTGGGGAATTCGGGAGATTTTGATATTGTAATTACGGAATTAGGAGGAACGGTTGGTGATATTGAGTCATTACCTTATTTGGAA
>CALFWW010000179.1 GCA_937928575.1 uncultured Saprospiraceae bacterium
CAAGGTCGAAATTTGTACAGCTTTAACCTTTCCTTGATTCTTCGACATCTTCGCTATGGCGAAAGCTCAGAATGACAAGGAAAATCCTTATTTCCATGACATTGACACGCAGGGAGTACGTATTGTGTTCTGCATATAAATATAACATTATGTTTTCGTAAGCTTCGCCTACTCACGAGCTCCCCTTACTTTTTTAAAAGGTAAGGGAAGTGCACGACTTCGGCGGGATAACAGGGATGGATACCTACGCACTCAAAAAGATTACATATTGTTACAACTAAATCCCTAACAAAAAAATCTCACCTCTCAATTCATCCAACTTCCTCTTTTCATCCTTAAATTGCTTCCAATATTTTTCTTGTTTTATTGGTTCCAATTCAGTGTTGAGATAATTTAAAACTTCCTTGAAACTATCGACTACTGATATAGGAATTGATTTTTGATTTAAAAATGCTTGATAAATTTTGTTGATGTGATTTTTTTCTTTTTGTGGTAAAATTTGAATATTAAAATAATGTGGGCGTTCTAGAATGTTGAGATAAATACCATTTGGATCAATTAAATTGAGTCGGACAGATTCGTTGTACAAATCGGGTAAATGTGCGACATTAAAAACAGAGACTGTTGGTGCAATCTTGAATTGGATATTAGGTGAGGATCTGATTTTTTCCCTATTTAAAAGTATTTCTTCCCACTTCATTTCTGTGCGAATATATTCACCCAATGCACCTACTCCATCAATACTTGCCAATATTTCAACTTTGGGAAAATTTGACCATAAATCTAACAAATCGTAGTCGCGAAAATTGAGTCTCGAAAAATTGGTATTGTATCGTAACCGGCAATTTGTAGCTTTATTATTAATTAACCATTGCAAGAGCAAGTAATGTTCTTCTGTTACTAAAGGTTCTCCGCCCGCAAAATAGTATTCTTGTGCATTTAATAAAGCAGGTCCTGATTTTTCAATAAAATTATCAAAGTCATCAATATTTTGAAGAATTGCTTTGTCACCTACATTATTACCCAAAACTTTTGCATCATTAAACCACTTCGAACTTGCACCATGCCAACAAGTTCGACAACGAAAATTGCAAACATTGGAAAAACGGATATCAAAATAAATCGGTAATTTTAATACTTTCTCAATATTGACATCATTAAATTTTTCGAAAATCTCCTGTCGATAACTTCTAGCGCCACCCGCCTCTCGATTGATACAATTAGCGCAACGATTATCAGGTTGATTACTGCGAAATTTTTCCCTTAATTGGTTGATCTCTTTGCCATTCCAAATTTCATCCAAAGATTGCTTATTGATATTGCCAAATGGAATATTGGCTACACAACATGCTTTTGCAGTCCCGTTGTTTCCAACATGAAAATGGATCCAAGGCATCAGGCAGTATGGTTTCATTTTTTTCAATTTGATATGTAAAATTAAAAATTGTACGCCCATACATACTATCAGTAATGGAGGAATTGTTCTCATTAAAACCAAATTTGAATATATGAGTAGCTTAAGACGTGGGATTGCCTACTCAATTTCTAATTTTAAATTTATATTTTTCTTCCTCTTGACGATAAAGTACAATAAACATTATATTTGCATCAAATTTTAATACTAAAAAAACGGTCATGGCAAAAAAGAAAAAAGGAAATGATAAAAGAAAGAAAGCTGCCAAAGCAGGGTTTTCGAAAATGGATAAGAAGTTGTTGGATGCATCTGAAGCAATCCTTACGGTTTCTATTGAGACTGGAAAAAAATGGCACAAGTTTATAAAAAAGACAGTCACCACGGTTGAACCGATTCGTGAAAAACAAATTGATATGTTTTTTGACACGACGGATGCAGTGGTCACACAAGTTGAAGAAGGTGCTGTGAAATTTAAAAACATGTTGGGAATTCAGGAAGATATCAGCGACATGGTGAAGAAACAATTAGATAGAAAAAAAATTGTGAATTTATTAAAATCTAATGCTAGTAAATTAGTCTCTATCGCCAATCCTGATGGCATCAAGAAAACAATTGAAGCAGGTGCTGTGAAATTGAAGTTGGAAGTGGAAGAAAGATTGGCACCTAAAAAATTGAAAGTTTCCAAAAAGAAAAAGAAGAAAAAAGGCGGTAAGAAAAAAGCAGCTAAATCTGTCAAAGTTGAAAAATCAACCAAGGTTAAAAAAACGAAAACAGTTGCTAAATCAAAAACGAAGAAAACAGCAACTCCTAAAAAAAGAGCTCCGAAAAAATCTACTTTGGAAAAAATAGTTGCAAAAAAAGCTCCTACAAGAACCCGCAAACCAGCGGCTTCCAAAACTACTACTAGAAAAGTCGCAGCTAATAAAGCAACACCAAAGACAAGGGTTGTAAAATCTACTTCGGCAAAAAAAGATGATTTGAAATTAATTCATGGCATCGGTCCTAAAATGCAAGGAATTTTAGCTAAAAAAGGGATAAAAACATTTGCAGCTTTGAGTAAAATGCCTAAGACTCAATTGCAAAAAATTATCGATGAGTCTGGATTTGCCTATAAGTCCTACAAAGCAAATCAATGGACACAACAAGCTGCTTATGCCAGTAAAGGGCAATTCTCTCAGATGACTGCGTGGGTTGATAAGCATATGAAATAGTAATGTTAAGATTTTTTAATAAAAGGGTTTCGAAGTGATTCGAAATCCTTTTATTATTTGCAAACCTATTGGTGAGCTACCTTATAAATACAAAGTTTGGAAAATTTCAACTTTCATTTCGTTATATTAATTAATGAAAACTTTAAGAGAGATTTTCATCAGAATGTTTAGTGAACGGTTTCAAAACAATTTCATTAATTATCAATCACTTCCTTCGCCCCCTACTTGCATCGAAATTGATGACCGCTCGCCCAATAACGTTAAGACTGTTTTAGCTGCATCCCAATGAATGATGGGTAAAAGATCTCGATTATTGAAAGGAAAAGCCTCCTCTAATAACATCTTCCATTGTCTTAATAAACAATTCACATCAGTTTTTGAAAATCAAGTTTCAGATGTTATATTTAGAGATACAAATAATTCACGCTAAAATGCTACTACGATGAAAAATTTAATCATTCTTCTTAGTCTACTTTTTATAACATCATTTTTACAAGCACAAGATTCGAACATCCTTGTCACGACAAATACAAAAGGAGAAGTCTCTCATGGCACTATCGACAATTTAATAGCAGCTATCAATCAAGGAAAGAAAATTCGGGTAGGTTGGAATATAGATTTCAATTCAGATGGAAAACCAGATGTAACACATTGGATTGATGCTACATTTCTTACCATTTTAAATGGACATGTCTTTACACAAATTGATCCGATTTATAAACAAACTACGAAAGCTCAAATTCCGCAAGTCAACATTATTGAATCTACCATGCAATGGACCGGTGTAATTGGAACCAATAGTGTTTTACAAAGCAGATATATTGTACCTGAATTGTTAGATATTGAAGATGATACCCTTTATGAGAAAATGAAAAAGAAAACCGCTGTTTCTGAAAAAATGGTTTCAACAATTTGGGCAAAAACTGATTAGTTCCGTGTGATTTACAGGAATCAAATCAAAAAAAAGTTCACCTGGTTCTAAATCCAGGAATATACAATATCATTGTTATGGACACAGCAGAAAAATCGGTAGTGGGTAAATTTATTGCCAAATAAGAGGGTTGATTTTTTTGCATATACCCCGTCTATGTTTTGAAAAGGCTGCTAAGCGTACTCAACTGCTATTTTCATGTCTTACAAAACGGATTAAGAGAGAGATTAAAATCGCAACCGAGTACCAATCTCTTCCAAATACCTTTCTCCATGCTCCATCGCATCTTTTAAATCTTTAGCATAATTCAAAATCGAATCAGCAACATAAAATCCAAGCGAATCTAATTGTTCTTTTTTCAAATCTTGACTTCCAGCAACGACTATAAGTGGCTTTTCATATTTTTTACACATTTCTAACAACTTACCAACGATTTTCCCATTTAATGAAGTCGCATCCAATTTCCCTTCTCCAGTGATCACATAATCCGCTTCCTTAATTTTCTCTTCCAGAACTAGTTTTTCAGCAATAAAATCGAATCCATTTTTAATTTCCACATTATGCAGTAACCCGAAAAGGCCTGCTGCAATTCCACCAGCTGCACCTCCACCTTTCAAGTTGTTGATTTTTTTTCCAAATGATTTTTGAATCAATTCAGCAATATGTTTTACACCATTATCTAACAATATAACTTCATCTTGATTCGCCCCCTTTTGAGTGCCAAAAGTATGAGCAGCGCCATTTGGACCGTATAACGGATTATCTACATCAGTAAGAATAGTTAATTGGAAAGGTGGAATTGCTTTTGGTGCAATAATTTTTTTGATTGCTATTAAATTTGCTCCGCATGGGATGATAGAAATATTTTCGGTATTTAAAAACTGAAAACCAAGTGCATAAGCAATTCCTAATCCAACATCATTGGTACAACTTCCACCTAGTGCGAGCATAATTTTTTGATGACCTTGTTCTAGCGCATGATGCATGAGTAAGCCAGTACCGACCGAATTGGCTGAAAGCACATCCAATTCGGTTTTATGCAACAACGTAATTCCGGAGGCCTCCGCCAGTTCAATTAACGCCGTCTTATCCCGGCTTAGATACCTAGCATCAATTTTCCGATTTAATGGGTCGATTGTATTGAGTGTAACATTATCAAATTTGAAATGATTTTGTAGAATTTGTAAAGTTCCATCACCGCCGTCTGCGAGCGGTTGCGTGACACAAACTGCGTTGGAATAGGTCGCTAAAATCCCCTTTTCAATTGATCGACAGACCTGATTAGCATTCATGGAACCCTTAAATTTGTCGCAAGCAATTAGTATTTTCATAAGGCGTTAATTTACGAATACGTTGAGAGGAAGTGCAATCTTAGCCTTAAAACAAGCGAATACCTTAAGTAATTTGTCTAAATCGTACTAAAATTTGAGTCTATCGCTCATTTAACTTATTGGACGCAACCAAATTGAATTTTTTATGCGTACTGTCAGTGAATTACCCTAATGAAAGAAAAACAAATCAACTTTCGCTTAATCCTCAAAGGTTGTAAGGAAAAAAATCCGAACAGCCAGGAGCGATTATACAGGCATTTCTACGGATATGGAATGAATGTGGCTTTGCGGTACACCAGAACGAAAAGAGAAGCGGAAGAGATATTAAACGATGCTTTTTTGAAGGTTTTTAACAACATCGACCAATTTGATACAGATTTTCCTTTTAAAAGCTGGTTCCGGAAAGTAGTGGTCAATACAGCTGTGGATAGCTTCAGAAAGCACAAAAAATACAACGAACTATTTTCATCCCAAGAGCCCAATGTTGATTCAATCTATTATGAATTTAATGACCTGAATTTCGATGATACAGATGATGCGTTGCCAATTTTACAAGAGTTGCCCCCAGCATATCGCTTGGTTTTCAACTTGTATGTGATGGAAGGCTACAAACACAAGGAGATTGCCGAAATGCTAAATATCAGCATTGGGTCTTCAAAATCAAATTTATCAAGAGCCAAAGAAAAGTTAAAAGCACTTTGGCTCGAAAAAAAAGGAATGGATTCTAAAACCAAAGGACATGGATAATTTTTTTAAATCACTTAAGGATAATTTGGAAAATCGGGCAACGACTGATTTTAATCCTGCTGCGTGGGATCGCATGAAGACTAAGATGGGAGAAAGCAATCCTTCTACTCATGCCCCTAATAATTCATCAAATAGGTGGATTCCATTATTAGCACTTCTTTTGACGGGTTCTACAATATTAAATTATTGGTTTTTTTCAAATTCTAACAACCCAATTTCAAATTCAGAAAAAATCTCTTTTATCCACCAAATTGATACCGTTGTCCAAACAAATATCCTTTACAAAACCGACACCATTTTCAAAACGAAATATGTAGAGATTGAAAAAATAGTTAGCCGCCCATCAAATGCACCGACAAAAATTATTAATCATAGCGTTTTTTCTGCAGACGAAACGAATACTGAATTTATACATCACACCTTAATAGGTTTTCAAACTAAGTTTGCTAATCCTTTAGTTAACAATCAGTATTCTAACAATTCCTTTGCAGCTTTATTAGGTCTTCCTTCAAATTCTTTCAATAGAGAATTAGGGGAAGATCTCAATAGAGATAAAAATTTAATCACTCCATTCAGTCAACTATCATCACAAAATGAGTCTTACATTAATACTCCTGCCCTATCGCATGAATTGGAACAGCAAGCAGCGAGACTTGCTATCTATAAAAAATCATTCGGTGAAATGATTTATCCGATGCGTCCACAATCATTCAAACTTGGAGTGAATGCAGGTATTATTAAATCAGTCGGGACAAATATCGAATCTGAAAATAATTATAATTTCAGTATTGAACCAAGTATCGTATTTACAGAAAATTTAGAACTGTTTGGAGAATTAGCTATTCACAATCGTGAATTTGAAACAAAATCGATGAACGGATTACCAGATGTTGATCCTGGAGAAGCGGAAGCAGAATTTGAAAATGCACAGATCAGTCAAAATGTTTTCCAATATGGTATGGGTATGAAATACTTTTTCTTGAAGAATAAGCGATTCCGTCCCTATGCAGGTGTTGGTTTTTACGGATCAAGAATTTCAAACTATGAAGTACAATATACATTTGAAATTGATGAAGACAATGCTGGTGGTGGAAACAATGAGGATGAAGACGAAATAGAAATCAACCAGAATTTTAACGACTTCTCTATCAACAATCAACTACTGGTAAGAAGTGGATTGGAATATCGATTTTTCAATAAATGGTATTTACAATTTGATGCTTCTTATAACTTCAATTTGAATCAACCAGCTGTCATTACCCCTGAAATCTTAGGATTTAAGACAGGAATCTATAGAAAATTTTAATTTTTTTGATAAACGCAACCTATTACTTACTATTTCTCGAATATATAATTGAACTACTTAACTATTAAAATTCACAAACAATTAAATACTTTATAATAATGAAAAATTTATTCCAATTCTTAGTTATTGCGGTATGCTCAATCACCATTCTTTCTTCCTGTGGAAAGAAGGACGACCTTCCTCCTAACACAAACACTTTAGTATCAACTAGCCTAGGAGAATATTCACCTTGCATGGAAGATGAGGATATCGAACTAGATAGTATTCCTGCCGCTATTGCAGATTATATTACCGCAAATTATCCCAATGCCGTTTTGGATGAAGCAGAATTGTTAGGTGATGTAGATGGTGAATGGACACACGTTGTTGTTGAAACTGATGAAGGTATCGAATACTTATTCACAATCGATGGTGCATTTGTAAGCGAAGGTGCAGATTCTGAAGATATGGATATTGCTCTCGCTGATTTGCCTGTATCCATTACCGATTACATAGCAACCAATAGTCCAGATGCTATAATTGATGAAGCATCTACTGAAGTTGAATTTGGATTTACTTTCTATGAGGTTGAATTAGAAGATGGAACCGAACTAGTTTTTGATGCTGATGGAATGTTGCTCTGCTCAGAAGGAAATAATGATGAAGACGATGATGATGATGATGATGATGATGATGACGACGATGATGACGATGATGATGACGATGATGACAATGATGATGACGATGATGATGACGATGATGATGATGACGATGAAGATGACGACGATGACGATGACGACGATGAGAACGATGATGATGACAATGACGATGACGATGACAATGACGATGACGATGACAACGACGATGATGACAACGATGATGATGACAATGACGATGATGACAATGATGATGATGACAACGACGACGATGACAATGACGACGATGACAACGACGATGATGACAATGATGATGACGATGATGACGATGACGATGACGACGATGACAACGACGACGATGACAATGATGAAGATGATCTTGACGAAACAATCGTACAATTAATCATGGATTATCTTGCTGCGAATTATCCAGACAATACCGTAGTTGATGTAGAAGTGGAAAATGATGAGATTTTTGTGGAGCTAGATAGCGGTACTTTCGTAGTATTTGACTTAGCTGGAAATTTCCTAAGAGAGGAATAGGAATCAATAATAATGTGCTTTATTATATTAGGGTTGCACTCTTAGCCTTTTTGAGTGTGCCCTATTTTTTTTCTTGGAAGCTTGTTGTTACTATAAAGTTGTCCAAAAAATTATATCAAACTTTTTGAACGTATGTGATTTGAAATTACGTGAACAATAATCGTAACAACAATTAAAATACAAAATCCAATCGCATAAAATACGAGGTTTCTCTCCGTAAATAAGTCAGCAAGTGGTGCTCCCCAAACGATTACCCACAGCACAAAATTCATAGCAAATAATATCAACATCGATAGGCCAACTGATTTCAAAATTTGCTTAGGAAATACTAACTTTTCTTTTTTGACTTCCGCTTCATTTAGAAACAACAAGTTTCCAAAAATTATTGGAAAGGCATACATCGCGTTTATTCCTGCATACAGCTTCATGGTAGTAGCAGTTAAATTTCCAGTGACCAATAACACCAAATAAAAAACGACGATCAATACTAAAGTTAGAAGTACTGATTTTGAAAATTTAGAAATAATGGGTTTCATTTTTATCATTTTTATGAAAAAGAGGTGTTTTTTAATTTTTAGTGGGATTTTTACGCAAATACTGACCTAGAATGAAAAGTAAATATCTAGATCTTCCGTTCCAACGCTAAATTTTGCATCTTCCCATCTTGGTGCTGACAACATTCTTTTCGCATTATTCGACACCGCATAATCTTCAATTGGAATGCCCCAAGAACGATCAAAATCATTGTTTTTATTAGCATCGTGATATAACGAGACACCATATTCACCCGGAGGCACATTGTGAAATATTATCGTAGCTTTATTGTTATGAATTGTGGTTGTGTATTTTCCAAATTCAGTTTTTATCCAAGTTTCCGGAGAGTTGTATAGCCCTGCTCTGGTTTGTCCATCATCAGAAGCATAGCCTGTGACGTGGCAAGTGACGGTCACACCTGTCGTGAAATCATTCGGTGCTTGTGCAAAGATCAAAGCACAATTTGCAAGTAAAACGAGGATCAAAAGTGAATTTTTCAATGTTCTAAATTAATTATATGTATCGTAATAATGAAAAAACGAAATTAAAATTTTATAACGATTTCTTTATCACTTCCGTCCATCGTAAATTTAGCATCTTCCCATTTGGGGGGACCAAAACTAGCTTTTGCGCCCATCGAACTAGCATAGGGCTCTTTTGGTATTCCAAAATATCCAATGTCCAATTTTTCGTTGCTATTTTCATCATGAATTATTGAAACTGCGTAAACACCAGCTGGAATATTCCTGAAAGTGCAAACAGCTGCTTTATTGTTGATTTCCGTTACTGCCCCCATCAAAGGCTTTTTCAACCAACTATTCGAATCCGCATACAAACCAATCCTGACTTTTCCCTGATCTGATTTGAAATTTTCCATGACGACTGTCAATGAATTTTCTGATTGTCCATAGGCTACCAATGCTAACATCATTAAAACTAGGATAAACAAAAGTGGTTTTTTCATAACTATTATTATATTTCAATGATTTAACGAAATTAATTAATATAAAATTGAATTATTGTAAATTATCTACTTGATTTTTTATCTGGCTTTAACTCATCGCGTTAAAATATCCGACATAGAAAAAACGGTATTCTTTTAATCTTATTACTTCACTAAAATAGAATCCCCTACCGTCAATTACACTTGCTGAATTACTTACATTACCTTTAGTATTCAAACATTCAGAATGGACCGAGAATCTCTTGATGATTTTTTAGTAGAAAATGCCAACAACAAACGAACTGGTAAAGCGGTCTATCTATGGTGGGAACGTCAAAGATTAAAGTACAACGCGATTTGTTTTGCGATTGGAATGATGAGTGTCTTTGGAATTCAAACAGTTATGAAATTACCTTCCATCGATTTTGGATTATATGCAGGAGCTATTATTATAGTGGCACTTCTTGGCAATCTGTTTTATTTTTCAGGTTGGTTCATAGAATTATTTACCAACAGAAATGAGAAAGTAGGACCTACGTTATTCTTTTTAGGAACTTTATTTAGCGCTATTGTTTTAGTAGTCCCATTTTTTATCGTGCTGATTTTTTTCGCAAGATAATTCATCCAGTTTTATGCAGGATACAAACATTATATAGCAAACACAAAATTAATCTGATCATGAAAACAAATGGATTATATTATGTAAAATCCAATTCAGTAGCTTATCTTTTTACTGGTAAATTTGTTGTAAATAGATAAGCTTAATCCAGCGTACAAAAAGATTTCATTTTAAAACTTCAAGTTCCACCAAAACTTAAACTTATAAAGTTACCTTTGCACCTTTATTTACCAAATCTGGTAGTAACTAAACATCATACTGTGGATACATTTGAAGAGTTGGGACTTTCACTCGATATATTAAAAGGGATAAAAAAAATGGGTTTCGAGACCCCTACTGATATTCAGTCGGAGGCCATCCCATTACTATTAGAAGACGACACGGATTTCATTGGATTGGCACAAACTGGAACTGGAAAAACAGCTGCATTTGGATTGCCACTACTGGAACATATTGATCCGGATGAATCTTTTACGCAGGGATTAATTCTCGCTCCAACTCGTGAATTGGGACAACAAATCGCAGAACAGTTAGCGATGTACAGCAAGTACATGAAAAGTGTCAATGTATTAGCTGTTTATGGGGGCGCTGCGATTACCCATCAAATAAAAGCACTTCGCAAAACACAACACGTCATCATTGCAACGCCAGGTCGATTGATTGACTTGATTAAAAGAAAAGCAGTCAAGTTGGAAAATTTGAAAACGCTGGTTCTGGATGAAGCCGATGAAATGTTGAATATGGGATTTAAGGATGAGCTGGATACGATTCTGAGCTATACACCAGAAACCAAAAATACGTGGTTATTTTCCGCAACCATGCCTTCCTTTATCAAAAAGATCGTCAAGAAATACATGGTCGATCCAAGAGAAGTTAAGATCGATGCCAAGAATCAAGTCAACACCAATATCTCTCATCAGTATGCCATCATGAAAGCTTCTAACAAGACAGAAGCGTTAATGCGTTTTATTGATTTGAATCTGGACATGCGTGGCGTCGTTTTTTGCAGAACTCGTCGGGATACGCAAAATTTAGCGGAGAAATTATTGAACAATAATTACAAAGCAGATGCACTACATGGTGACTTATCGCAAAAACAAAGAGATCATGTAATGAAACGTTTTAAAGATCACAAATTACAAATGTTGATCGCAACGGATGTCGCAGCCAGAGGAATTGACGTGAATGATTT
This sequence comes from uncultured Saprospiraceae bacterium, assembly GCA_937928575.1. GTDB lineage: Bacteria > Bacteroidota > Bacteroidia > Chitinophagales > Saprospiraceae > CALDGQ01. The sequence goes on from CALFWW010000179.1 coordinate 11,407, forward strand.
GACGCACGTTTTCCATTTTGCCTTACCCGATGATGACGCTTATTACACGCACAGGAGTGGTCGTACCGCAAGAGCTGGTAAGAAAGGAATTTCTCTGTCATTTATAAACAGCCGCGAAACTTACAAAATCAATCGACTTGCAAGAACTCTAAACATAGAGTTTAAAAGAGCAGAAGTACCAAGTTCGGAAAGTATCGCTGACATCAGAATCGAACAATGGGCGGAGCAAATTTTATCTACTAAAACGAAAGGAATTCTCGACCCACAGTTATTAGGTAAAGTCATTCAATTGTTTGCAGATCTTTCTAAAGAAGAACTGATTTCAAAAGTATTGATGCAACATTTAGAATTACTTAACATTGGTTCTGCAAAAGATTTGAATGAAGATGAAGACCGATCTCATCGAGGTGATAGAGGTCGTGGCGGCGGTGGACGGGGTCGTGGAAGAGGTCGTGGTGGTGATCGTCGTTCTGGAGGAAAAAGAGGGGATCGAAAACCTTCCGGTCCAGAAAGAAGAAGAGAATCTAAACACCGTAAAGGAAGCAGCAGCAAACCAAAAAGCGATGGCGATTTTAAGTATAAAAGAAATAAAAAATCTGGCGGCAATAAGAAGCGAAAGTAACATGGATCTTTATCGTGGGATTTTGTGATGGGATTTTGTCATATCAAAAATCACATATCCTAAATCCAAAAATGTAATTTCAACCTTTCAATGAACGACGATTCCACTAGCTTAAATAAATTTATTAGTCAAACTGGTATCTGCTCCAGACGAGAAGCCGACAAATGGATTGAAGCAGGTCGGGTTACAATAAACGGGAAAGTGGCCGTGAAAGGGAATCGTGTTTTTGAAAATGATGAAGTACATCTGGATGGAAAATCAATTGTCAACAAAAATGAATTGGTTTACATTGCACTGAATAAACCTCCTGGTATTACTTGCACAACTGATTTAAAAGACAAAGATAACATCATTGATTTTCTTCAGTATCCAAAACGAATTTTCCCCATTGGTCGACTGGATAAACCTTCTACTGGTTTGATATTGCTAACTAATGATGGTGATATCGTCAACAAAATTTTAAGAGCGGAAAATAATCACGAAAAAGAATACATTGTAAAAGTGGATCGCCCTATCACAGATGTTTTCCTCAATCGAATGCGTAATGGAATTCCAATCTTAGGAACCAAAACGAAAAAGTGCGTAGTAGAAAAAATAAATAAGTTCGTCTTCAAAATTATTTTAACGCAAGGATTGAATCGACAAATTCGTCGGATGTGTGAGTTCTTAAATTTTAATGTCGTGTCTCTAAAACGGGTTCGAATTATGAATCTTCATTTAGGAAATCTTGAACAGGGAGAATGGAGAGAATTGACGGAAGAAGAAATGCGTTCTTTGAATCGACAATTGGCTGAAAAGAAATAAATTATGCCATCTGTCTAGATTGTGTTAGAATTTTTTTCAATCTAAATTAGAAAGAATCAACTTATAAAATATTGGACTTCTTCCGAATTCAACGAAGGCAACTGTTTTCTATGTGGTTGAAAGCGGAATAAGATTTTTTTCTTGAAAAACTTTGCAATTCAAAATAAAAACTCCATATTGCCTTTAAATACGAAAGTTATGTATTCATTTAGTAACAAATTTTGGTGGTGGTCTTCAACTTATTCGCACGAGTGAGATGATGCCTACTATTTAATAAAATGTTACTAAAAAACGGCTTGTTGTTCACTCAACAAGCCGTTTTTTATTTGGAAAATTTTAAAATATCACATATGGAAACGATCATTCCTACTATGAAAAATAAGATCCAGTTGAAGCAGATTGTAAAGAAACAACTCGCGGATACCTTGACTCCGGTCAGTATATACTTGAGAATTAGGGATCATTTTGCAACTACTTGCCTTTTAGAAAGCACCGATTTTAAAAGTCGAGAAAATTGTAATTCGATTATCTGCATGGATCCGATTGCTAATTTCAAAGTGGAGAATTTTCACCTTAGTACTACCCTTCCAAATGGAGAAACGACCCAAACTCAAATTTCTCCCAATCAAAATGTTGCGGATCTTTTTTCACAATTCATCCATCAATTTCAAACGGAAAATGAATCCAATTTAATCAACGGTTTTTTTGGCCATACCTCATTTGATGCCGTTAAATATTTTGATACCATCCAGTTTCCTGAAGAGAAAAGGAAAACGGAACTTCCTGATATTAATTATTCTCTTTTTCGCTTTGTAATTATGATTGATCATTATAAAGATGAATTATTTATCATCGAGAATGTCATAGCTGGTCAAGAATCCAACATCGAAAAAGTGGAGACCCTCATACAAAGGAGTGGTAATCCAAAATACGATTTCAAGTTGCAAGGCACCACAACCAGCAATTTGACGGATCATGAATTCAAAGAAATGGTAACAAAAGCTAAACATCATTGCCAAATAGGAGATGTATTTCAATTGGTCCTATCCAGAAGATATCAACAGACCTTTTCTGGCGACGATTTCAATGTCTATAGAATTTTGCGTTCCATTAATCCTTCCCCTTACCTGTTTTATTTCGATTATGGTTCTTATCGAATCTTTGGTTCTTCTCCAGAAGCTCAACTGGTTGTCGATGATAAAGTTGCAACCATCAATCCAATCGCAGGAACTTACAAACGAACTGGAGATGATAGCGCAGATCAAAAAAATGCACAGCTATTGACCAAAGATCCAAAAGAAAATGCGGAACACATCATGTTGGTGGATTTGGCAAGAAATGATTTAAGTATCCACGCAAAAAATGTAAGAGTCACAGAATTAAAGTCACTACAATTTTTTAGCCATGTCATTCACTTGGTTTCAAAAGTACAAGGTGATTTAGCCAACCATACAAATGTAATGCAGGTCTTTGGAGACACCTTCCCTGCCGGAACTTTATCCGGTGCACCAAAATACAAAGCCATTGAATTGATAAATAAATACGAAAATATCAACCGCGCATTTTATGGCGGCGCCATCGGCTTCATTGGCTTCAATGGAAATATGAATCAAGCCATCGTTATCCGTTCTTTTTTGAGTAAAGACAATGTCCTTTCATTTCAAGCAGGTGCCGGCATTGTCGTTTCATCCAATGAAGAACACGAATTACAAGAAGTAAAGAATAAATTAGGTGCATTGACCAAAGCCCTAGTAGAAGCCGAAAACGTGTAAACCTTATAAATACTCCGAATGGGGTGATATAACCTAGACGATGGGAGCATCCCATGTCGAAAAAATAAAAAAATGAAACCATTAAAAATATTAGTCCTAGACAATTACGATTCTTTCACTTACAACCTAGTACAATATCTGGAAGAAATTGAAGACGTCGTTATTGAGGTCCATCGCAATGATCAAATCGAATTAGCTGAGGTAAATCAATATGATGGCGTAATATTATCACCTGGACCTGGATTGCCCAAAGATGCAGGAATAATGCCTAAATTAATTGAAAAATACAGCGCCTCCAAACCCATTTTCGGAGTATGCTTAGGATTGCAAGCGATCGGTGAAGCATTTGGAAGCACCTTGTTAAATTTAGATCAAGTCTATCATGGAATGGCTACCGAAGTAAAAGTCACTTCTAAAAATTGTGAAACATTCAAAAACATAGATACTACGTTTCAAGCAGGTCGCTATCATTCCTGGGTAGTTAATAACAAAACAATCCCTGAATCTATGGAAGTGACTGCCGTTGCAGAAAATGAAGTGATTATGGCGATGCAACACAAAACATTTCCAGTAAGTGGTGTTCAATTCCATCCGGAATCCATTATGACTCCCGATGGTCGAACGATGTTGCAAAATTTCATAAACCAATGTAAAAATTTCCGTGATGAAAAAAATTCTTAATCAATTATTCAACCATCAAAAATTGACGAGGGCGGAGGCACGGGAAATACTGGTCAACATTTCCAATGAGGTCTATAATGAAGCACAAATTGCTGCATTCATGACCGTATACTTGATGCGCCCAATCAGTGTGGAAGAATTATCAGGATTTCTAGACGCCCTACTTGAGCTTTGCAGACCAGCTAAATTTGATGGTCAGAAAACAATTGATCTATGTGGAACAGGCGGAGATGGAAAAAACACTTTCAATATATCAACACTCTCCGCATTTGTGGTTGCCGGAGCAGGGTACAAAGTTACCAAACACGGTAATTACGGGGTCTCCTCTACTTGTGGTTCTTCCAATGTTTTAGAGCATCTCGGATATGAATTTAGCAATGACAATGATCGATTGAAAAAGCAATTGGACCATTCCAACATTTGTTTTTTACATGCACCTTTATTTCATCCAGCTATGAAAGCAGTTGCACCGATTCGTAGACAATTGGGGATCAAAACTTTTTTCAACATGTTGGGCCCCTTAGTCAATCCGGCTAGACCACATTACCAATTAGTGGGTGTATTTAATTTAGAATTGGCCAGAATCTACCATTATATTTTTCAGAATAGCACCCAAGAATACTCGATTGTACATGCATTAGATGGGTATGATGAAATTTCTTTGACAGGTAATTTTAAAGTAAAAAGCAATGACCGCGATGTACTCTTGTCTCCTGCTCAATTAGGGATGCGAACTTTGAGGCAAGAAGAATTATTCGGTGGTGATACCGTGCCTGAAGCAGCTAAAATATTCACTAATATATTAGAAGGAAACGGTACCGAGGCGCAAGTAAGTGCCGTAAGTGCCAATGCGGGATTAGCGATTCATACCATTAAGTCAGCTGTTAGCTTATTGGATTGTATTGCAGAAGCAAAAGAGAGTATTACCAGCAAAAATGCCTTAACTAGTTTTAAAAAATTACTCAGCTAATATGAAAACAACGAACGTAAATATGAATATCCTCGATAAAATAGTCACGCACAAAAAACAAGAAGTTGAGGAAAGAAAAAGTCTTTTTCCAACAAAGCTTTTGGAAAATAGTATTTATTACAGCACACCTGTAGTATCTCTAAAAAAGTATGTGAAGAGAAAAGATAAAAGTGGCATTATCGCAGAATTCAAAAGACGCTCCCCTTCCAAAGGCAATATTAATCCACATGCAATAGTGGAGCAAGTCTCTATTGGATATATGCAATCTGGTGCTGCTGCGCTTTCAGTTTTGACGGATACTCATTTCTTTGGTGGAAAAAATGAAGATTTGAAAGAAGCTAGAAAATATAATTTTTGTCCTATTCTTCGAAAAGATTTTATTATCGACGAATATCAAATTATTGAAGCAAGATCGATTGGTGCGGATGCTATTTTATTGATTGCAGAATGTCTCACAAAAGATGAAGTACTTCACTTATCGAAATTTGCAAAAAATCTTGGTCTTGAAATACTGATGGAAATTCATAGTGCAAAACAGATTGAGAAAATAACAGATCATATTGACTTAATCGGTATCAATAATCGAAATCTAGAAACTTTCGAAGTCAGCATCGAAAACTCACTGAATTTGATTGATCAATTGCCAGACAACATTGCAAAGATATCAGAAAGTGGTATTCACAATCCGGAAGACATTCAGAAATTAAAAGCAGCGGGATTTGATGGCTTTTTAATTGGTGAACGATTTATGAAAACAGCAGATCCAGCGAAGGCTTGCAGTGAATTTATCAAGCGACTTAAATAATGAAAAACCTGAAAATCAAAATATGTGGAATGAGAACTCCTTCAAATGTACTTGAAGTAGCACAACTTCCTGTTGATTATATGGGCTTCATTTTTTATGAAAAATCAAAACGATGTATAACAAAAAATGTATCCACCCAAAATAAAAACATTCAACGAGTTGGTGTTTTTGTCAATGAAACACTGGAAGTAATTAAAGACAAAATCTTGGATCATCAATTAGATTTGGTTCAATTGCACGGAGATGAATCACCTGATTTTTGCAAAGAAATAAACACATTGTATGTAGATGTCATTAAGGTCTTTTCAGTTGATGATGCATTTGATTTTAAAAAAACAAAACCATACGAACCGTACTGCGACTACTTCTTGTTTGACACAAAAGGAAAAGACAGAGGTGGAAACGGTGTTACATTTAATTGGAGTATCCTGGAAAAATATCAAGGACTTCGCCCATTTTTTCTAAGTGGTGGAATTGCTCCTGAATCCATTGACGAATTACAAAATTTGAAACACGAAAAATTGTACGCACTTGATCTCAATAGCAAATTTGAAGATCAACCTGCATTAAAAAATATTGAAAAGCTTAAAAAATTTATTGATGACTTACAACATTAATGAGAAGGGATATTATGGCGAATTTGGTGGTGCATTCATTCCAGAAATGCTGTATCCTAATGTAGACAACCTACAAAAATCCTATAAGGAAATCATGTATCAACCTGACTTTCAGGAAGAGATGAAGCAATTGCTAAAAGATTATGTAGGTCGTCCTTCCCCACTTTATTTTGCAAAACGACTTTCTGAAAAGTATAAAACGCAAATTTATTTAAAACGGGAGGATCTCAATCATACTGGCTCACATAAAATTAACAATACAATTGGACAGATTTTATTGGCAAAAAAATTAGGTAAAAAAAGAATCATTGCAGAGACGGGTGCTGGTCAGCACGGTGTTGCAACTGCGACCGTTTGCGCATTGATGGGCATGGAATGTATCGTGTATATGGGCTCAATCGATATTGAAAGACAAGCGCCAAATGTATCAAGAATGAAAATGCTTGGCGCAAAAGTAATTCCTGCTACTTCTGGCAGTCAAACTTTAAAAGATGCAACCAATGAAGCGATTCGAGATTGGATTCAGCATCCTGTGGAGACTCATTATATTATAGGTTCTGTTGTTGGACCGCATCCCTATCCGGATATGGTGGCACGTTTTCAGGCTGTTATAAGTGAGGAAATGAAAGCCCAATTGAAAGAGCAAACTGGTAATGAAAATCCAAATGCAATCATTGCTTGTGTCGGTGGTGGTAGTAATGCAGCCGGTGCATTTTATCATTATTTAGAAAATGAAGAAGTCCAATTTATTGCAGTGGAAGCAGCTGGACACGGTATTCATTCTGGCGAAAGTGCTGCAACTTCAGTGTTAGGAAGTAAAGGAATTATTCATGGGAGTCGTACCTTATTAATGCAAACAGAAGATGGACAAATCATTGAACCTTACTCCCTTTCAGCAGGTCTTGACTATCCAGGTATCGGCCCAATGCATGCGAATTTAATACACGCTGGTCGTGCAGAAGCAGTAAGTGTAACGGATGAAGAGGCCTTAGAAGCAGCCTTTGTTTTGACACGAATGGAAGGCATCATTCCAGCGCTAGAAACCGCACACGCTTTTGCTGCATTGGAAAAAATGAAGTTTAAAACACAAGATGTAGTCGTAATTAATTTGTCAGGAAGAGGAGATAAAGATTTGGCAACTTACAAAAAACATTTCGAGACCTATGGAAAATAAACTAGATCAACTATTTCAGAAAAAACAGAAAAATATTCTGAACATCTATTTCACTGCTGGCTTCCCAAATCTGAATGATACGGGGCATATCATTTTAGAACTGGAAAAGGCTGGTGCTGATTTAATTGAAATCGGTATGCCCTACTCTGACCCAATGGCAGATGGTCCGACTATCCAAGAAAGTGGTCAAGTAGCTTTGGATAATGGCATGAATTTGAATTTATTATTTGATCAAATTAGTACAATAAAAGATAAAGTGAATACGCCATTGATTTGCATGGGATATCTAAATCAAGTCATGCAATTTGGTGAAATTAAATTTATCGAAAAATGTAAGGAAAGCGGCGTGGATGGGCTAATCTTACCGGATTTACCACTAGACGTATATGAATCTGATTATAAAAATTTACTCGACGAAAATAACATCAGGATTTGTTTCCTAATTACTCCGCAGACCTCCGACGAACGCATCCATGAAATTGATCGCTTGAGTTCTGGTTTCATTTACATCGTTGCAGATGCCGCAATCACAGGAAATTCAAAGGGAATCAGTACCAAACAAATTGAATATTTTGAGCGAATTAATAAAATGAATTTAAAATCCAAAAAACTAATCGGATTCGGCATCTCGGATGCGCAGTCTTTCAATACTGCTTGCCAATATGCAAACGGTGCCATTATTGGAAGTGCTTTTATACGAGCATTGAAAGATGATCAGCAGCAAGTATCCGAAAATGTTTCAAACTTCATCGGTTCCATTTTGGAGAAGGTTTAAATAAAAATAACAACCCTATTACAAATTCGTAAAATAAAAAATCATGATCGTACATCTAGAATCCAACATATCTCAAGAAGAGCTGTCAACTATAAAAGAAAAACTCAAATCTATAGAACTTAAAACAAGTGAAGTTAAAACTCAATTTGGAGAATATTTAATCGGAATTGGTAAAAAAGAATTTGACATTCGTGCAATTGGAACCATGAAAGGGGTCAAAGATGTCCATAAAGTAAGTGATGCATATAAGTTGGTTTCGAAAAAATGGAAGGTAGGATATTCGCAAATTGATTTAGGTGATGGCGTCTTGATTGGTGATGGTCATTTCCAAACAATGGCAGGTCCTTGCAGTATTGAGTCCGAGGCACAAATAGAAAGTACGGTTCAACATTTGCTAGAAAACAATGTGAAAATTATGCGTGGTGGTGTTTACAAACCACGTAGTTCTCCTTATTCTTTTAGAGGACTAGGGCAAGAAGGCTTAAAGTCTTTCTACAAAATTTGCAATGCCAATGGGATCAAAATAATTACGGAAGTAATGATGAAAGAACAGATTGCAGACATGGTTGACTATGTGGATATATTTCAAGTGGGAGCTCGTAACGCCCAAAATTTCAACTTACTGGATGCATTAGGTGAAGTCGACAAACCAGTCATGTTGAAACGAGGAATTTCTGGTACCTTGAATGAACTATTACAAGCAGCAGAGTACATCTTTTCGAATGGAAATGAACGCATATTGTTATGTGAACGTGGTATTCGCTCGTACGAGACCGCTTATAGAAATACTTTCGACATCAATGCAATTCCCATTTTAAAAGCAAAAACACATCTTCCTGTCATTGTTGATCCTTCACATGGTATTGGAATTCGATCTTTTGTTGAGTCCATCGCATTGGCCGGAATTATGGCAGGTGCAGATGGACTCATTGTTGAAGTGCACCATGAACCTGAAAAAGCATTTTCCGATGGTCAGCAAACTTTAAATTATCAGGAGTCTAAAACCTTATTTGAGAAGGTGAATAAAACGGTTCAATTTCGGGATGCGTTGTGATTTCAGGATTTTAAAAATTATAAGTATATAAGCACCTTATTTTTAAAACTAAGTTGCTTGCGCAAACGCGATCTTCAAACCATAAAAGG
>CALFWW010000180.1 GCA_937928575.1 uncultured Saprospiraceae bacterium
CTTGGCAAATATTGAGATAGATTTCTCCACAAGGTCGAAATTTGTACAGCTTTAACCTTTCCTTGATTCTTCGACATCTTCGCTATGGCGAAAGCTCAGAATGACAAGGAAAATCCTTATTTCCATGACATTGCCCCGCTAACTTTCGATAGTCTTTATACTTTGTACTAACTACTTTGTTCTACCCCCGCGAATTTTCGATAGTCTTTGTACTTTATACTAACTACTTCGTACTACTTAAAAACTCATCCACGCCAATTTCCCTTCAAAAATATAAATCATAATTCCCGCCACCAACAATGGAGTAACAATCGTCACCAACATAAAACTGAAATACCAACGAGGTACTTTGGAGGGTTCCAACCATTCTGCAATGAAGGAGATGATCAAGATGCAAAAAGCGGTCAAAGAAATACCAAGACTAAACATCGTTCCTAAAAAATCACTGACAAGCCAAAGTATGGCAAACAGAATAAATTCCACTATAAATAATTCTAGCGCTCCAAATCTTAGCATAGCTTGATTATAAATTTCTTTTTTACTCAATGTCTTAGTTGCAAATTAGAAAGTAGTTACGGATATAAAAAAATATTTAAACATAGGACGGACAAATTCTCATTCAACACGTTCTTATTTCTATTAACCAATCTATGAAATTGGAGTCGCTTTTGTGATAAATTTAGTAGAATGTCATTTGATGCTCTTTTTTTCATAACATTCCGTTAAAATTCCTTTAGAAGGTCTATACATTTATACTACAACAATTGCTTATCTTCGTTCTTTATAAAAAATATACCTTGATGCTTAAACATACTTTCCATACAACCCTCTTAGTTATGTGCTGTTTTTGTGTAGCTTCCGCTCAACCGTCGAAGACTTCTACGCAAACTACGAAAAAGAAAGAATTGACATACGAAGATGCGTTTGAAAAAAACTATCAAAAGAGAATTAAAAAAGAGCGAATCAACGGTGTGTATATTCCCAAAGATATGAGCCAATGCTTATTGGAATTGACAAGATTGACCGATGCGGAATCTAGAGCTAAGTTTAAAACCATTGAAGAAGAAGAAGCAGTAAGAAAAATTCATTTTAGTTTAGGTCGATGGATCATTCACAATTGGGGATTTTATGAAGGATCGAGATTGTCAGTCGCCATCAATAATATGGGTATTTCCAATCCAGATGATATGGCTCAATTTATCATCCGATCCTTTCACCGAAGTTTGAACAAAAAAGAACTAAAAATAAAAGAGCAGTTGGAGTACTATCAGGAACTTCAAATGAAACGACAAGAAGAACGAAAGAAAAAACAAAAAGTAATTTCATCTACTACTCGTAAGCGTGCAAAGAACTAAAAAAAGACAGTCTCAATTTTGAGACTGTCTTTTTTAATTGAGCGCCGAACGCTTATTCAATTCATAATGGGGGAACCATTGTATCCAGGAAGAAAATTTATAAGTTTGACTTTTTAAGACTGCTCCATTTAATTCTAAAACCCAGTTGTGATAAACTCTTAATAATCGTATGTTTGTCCACGTAATTCAACCTATTCATTAATGGAAAAAACCGGTCATGATTCGATATTATCTGAAAATCGAGGGGAAGCTGACGGAGCTAGAGGAGCCGGTAGATGGATGTTGGATCAATATCTCTCCTCCTTTTAGTTTAGAGGAACTAGTTTCTGTCTCAAAAGAATATGATGTTCCACTAGATTTCTTCACAGATTCGCTGGATATAGATGAACGTTCTCGTCATGAGCGAGAAGATGACGCGCGCTTGATTGTTGTCAACACACCGATTTTAAATGAAAAAACGGAAGATAATGATGCCGTTTATATTACAGTACCCATTGGGATTATTCTAATGCCGACTCACGTTTTTACAATCACATCTTATGAGAACCCAATTTTACAATTATTTATTGAAGAAAAAATAAAGAACTTCAATTCTTCAGATGATCGGAAGTTCGTTTTGAATATATTAGAACAAACTGTTTACAGATATTTGACTTGTCTAAAACAATTGAATTTGAAACGAAATAGAATTGAGAAACAGTTATACGATTCTAGTCGAAATAAGCAATTGAAAGAATTATTAGCGATCAATAAGAGTTTAGTTTATTTCGTAAACTCACTTAGTTCAAATGAATTATTAAAAAAGAAAATGTTGCGTTCTGATTTTTTAGGCATCCGAGAAAGTGAACATTTGACCGATTTATTTGAAGATATTATTATCGATAATTCGCAAGCATTGGAGATGGCCAATGTCTACACCAATATCCTCAACGGTATTATGGAGGCCTATGCATCCATCATTTCAAACAACATGAATATTGTCGTTCAGCGGCTTACATTGGTTACGATTATCTTGATGGTGCCAACATTAGTCGCTAGTTTTTATGGAATGAATGTACCCTTGCCGTTTGAAAAATCTAAGTACACAATTGTCTACATTGTTTTGACTTCAATTGTTATCAGTTTGTTGCTCGCTTGGTGGTTTAGAAGAAAGCGATTGTTCTAAGAATGTTGATATATTTATAATATATTAAAAATAACAATATGATTTCTTTTTCATCAATATCAATTTTATCAACATTTTCTCGAAAACATAAATCCTTGTAAATCAATTTACTGGTAGACTTATCCACAAAATGTTGGTAATTTGAATGAGTTTAAATTGCTCTAAATGTTATCTTAGTGTTATCGTAGGGAAGCAAAGAGTGATTCATTTTCTTCAAACTTTTTACGCATCAATTTTGCACATAAAGTACAAGTAGAAACAACTCACTCAAGTCTATCTTAATCAAGAAATTATAGCAGAAATACGCAGGAGTTTTTAACCTCACACCTTAATTTGTAAGATGTGAAGGCTGTAAATTGATGTCTCTTACTAACTTAATCGCAAGAGACACGTATACATTAATGAGTTAACTAGAATAATTATGACAACCAATCAAGAACCAATTTTAGTAGAAAATCCCAACCGTTTTGTATTGTTTCCAATCAAGCATGATGATATTTGGGCCTACTACAAAAAGTCGGAAGCAAGCTTTTGGACCGCAGAAGAAATTGATTTGTCTCAGGATTTAACGGACTGGGAAAAGCTAAACGACAATGAAAAACATTTTGTAAAACATGTGTTAGCATTCTTTGCAGCAAGTGATGGAATCGTCAATGAAAACCTGGCAGAAAATTTTGTAAGTGAAGTTCAATACACAGAAGCAAAATTCTTTTATGGCTTTCAAATCATGGTAGAAAATATCCATTCCGAAACCTACTCACTTTTAATCGACACCTATATACAGGATGTAAAAGAAAAAGATTATTTATTCAACGCCATTGAAAATATGGATTGTGTCAAGAAAAAAGCAGACTGGGCATTGCGTTGGATTGACAACGGAAGTTTTCAAGAACGACTCATTGCATTTGCTGCCGTTGAAGGTATTTTCTTCTCTGGTTCTTTCTGCTCCATTTTCTGGTTGAAAAAACGTGGCTTGATGCCAGGACTCTCTTTTTCCAATGAATTGATTTCTCGTGATGAAGGAATGCACTGCGATTTCGCTTGCTTATTGTATAATGATCACGTCCAAAATAAATTGACAGAAGAAACCATCACCGGTATCATCAAAGATGCGGTCGAAATTGAAAAAGAATTTGTTACAGATTCTTTACCAGTCAAATTGATTGGAATGAATTCAGACCTAATGTGTCAATACATCGAATTTGTTGCAGACCGACTCTTAGGCGCATTGAAATGTAAAAAGATTTTTAATGTAGAAAATCCGTTCCCATGGATGGACTTGATTTCACTCCAAGGTAAAACCAATTTCTTCGAAAAAAGAGTAGGTGATTACCAAAAGTCAGGTGTTATGAGCGATCGAGACAAACAGGTTTTCTCACTAGATGAAGACTTTTAATATAGCCTGTATAGCTACCAACTATAAAACCAAACCAAATTTTTAACCACGGAACTGATTAACAAACCACTTAACCAATCACTATGAAAGTTGTAAAAAGAACTGGGAAACTCGAAGATGTTAGCTTCGATAAAATTACAGCAAGGATTACAAAACTATGCTATGGTCTTAATTCCCAGTACGTCGAACCTATCGAGATTGCTAAAAAGGTAATCATGGGTTTGTACGATGGGGTTACCACTACAGAGTTGGATAACCTAGCTGCAGAAACAGCAGCGAACATGGCAGCAACGCATCCAGATTATGCGCAACTAGCTGCACGTATTTCTATTTCAAATTTGCATAAAAATACCGATAAGTCGTTTTCGAAAACAATGACGGCTTTATATAATTATGTAGATCCTAAGACTCAGAAAAAAGCGGGATTGATAGGTGAGGAAACTCAAAAAATAATTCAAGCCAACGCGGATCGTTTGGATTCCGCGATTATTTACGATCGAGATTATAGTTTTGATTATTTCGGTTTCAAAACTTTGGAACGTGCATATCTTTTGAAAATGCACACTAAAGTGGTCGAGCGTCCCCAACACATGCTGATGCGTGCTGCAGTAGGTATTCACCAAAATGATATTGAAGCCGCAATTGAGACTTATAATTTAATGTCTGAAAAGTGGTTTATCCATGCGACTCCAACATTATTTAATGCCGGAACACCAAAACCACAATTGTCTTCTTGTTTTTTATTGTCTATGACAGATGATAGTATTCCTGGAATTTTTGAAACCCTAACAAGATGTGCAAAAATTTCTCAGTCTGCTGGTGGAATCGGATTAAGTGTCCACAATGTTAGAGCAAAAGGAAGTTACATCAAAGGAACAGGTGGTACCTCCAATGGTATCGTACCAATGTTACGGGTATATAATGACACGGCTCGATATGTAGATCAGGGAGGAGGAAAAAGAAAAGGTGCATTTGCCGTTTACTTGGAACCATGGCATGCTGACATTTACGAATTTCTGGATTTGAAAAAGAATCATGGAAAGGAAGAAATGAGAGCTCGTGATTTATTCTATGCCATGTGGGTACCGGATTTATTTATGCAACGTGTAAAAGAAGATGGCGAATGGTCTTTATTCTGTCCGAATGAAGCGGAACGTCTACACGATACCTATGGCGGAGAATTCGAAGCATTGTACCACCAATACGAAAAGGATGGGAAAGCCAGAAAAACAGTAAAGGCTCAAGACCTTTGGTTTAAAATCTTGGAATCTCAAATCGAAACAGGGACTCCTTACATCTTATATAAAGATGCAGCCAATAGAAAATCAAATCAGAAAAACTTAGGAACGATTCGTTCTAGTAATCTTTGTACGGAGATTATGGAATACACGGCTCCTGATGAAGTGGCTGTTTGTAATTTGGCTTCAATCTCTCTTGCGAAATTTGTCAATGATAAGGAATTCGATTTCCAAAAGTTATACGATGTGACTCGAGTCGTGACACGTAACTTGAATAAAGTAATCGATATCAATTATTATCCAATTCCGGAAGCGAAGAATTCGAATATGCGTCATCGTCCTGTTGGAATTGGGGTGCAAGGATTGGCGGATGCGTTCATTTTGATGCGTCATGCTTTTGATAGTCCTGAAGCAGCAAAATTAAACAGAGATATTTTCGAAACCATTTATTTTGCAGCGATGACAGAATCTTGTGCATTGGCAGCGAAAGAAGGTGCTTATGAAAGTTATGATGGTTCGCCAGTGAGTAAGGGAGAGTTGCAATACGATATGTGGGGTGTCAAGCCAAGTGATCGTTGGGATTGGACTGGATTGAAAAAAGATATCGCAAAAAATGGGGTGAGAAATAGTTTATTGTTAGCACCCATGCCAACAGCATCTACGTCTCAGATTCTAGGAAACAATGAATGTTTCGAACCATACACTTCTAATATATATACGCGTCGTACGTTGTCAGGTGAGTATATTGTTGTAAATCGTCACTTGTTGAAAGATTTAATCAGTTTAAATCTTTGGAATGATGAGATGAAAGAAAGATTGATGGGTGCCAATGGTTC